>JAGGZB010000162.1 GCA_021162225.1 Candidatus Bathyarchaeota archaeon
AAGTAAGAGAGAGTATGAAGCCGCCGAGAAAAGGCGCGATGCTCCGTCCGACAATCGTAGCCGACGTAAACATTGAGATCTTCTCTCCCCTCCTTGAAGGATAATATTCAGCCAAGGCCGCCCTCGCAACTGGAACAAAGATCGCCGTTGCGAATCCATGATAGAAGCGAACGAGAATTAGTTGCCACCAAGAATTTATGAATGTATAAAGAAAAGGCGCCGACGCGAATACTACGGCTGATACTAAGAGAATCTTTCTCCTCCCAACAATATCTGAGAGCGATCCCGCTGGAAAGCTTATCAGAACTCCTGGAAGAGTCGATGCAGCTGCAACGAATCCCATAAAGGCCTCAGGAGTCCCAAGACTCTCCGCGAAGGGATTTAGAACAGGATTCTTAGACATCGTGGAGCTGAGAATAGCAAACGCGCCCATCACACATAAAATAATGAAGAAAACTTGATTTCCATCCGGCTTCGCTGATCCTTCACTAATTTGCGCCGAGAATTCCATGGATCCCCATTAATGAGCCCAGCATATTTAAGCTTTTGAATTACAATAAATTAACGGAGATTTCCCATATAAGACGACTTATTCATTCATACATAACCCTTTACTAGAGATTATTTTCGGCCGCATATTTGCAATCCGACATCTCAATACATCCAGTTCGCGAAGGCATGAAGGCTGCTGGCGAATTATTCAAGATGTATAAGATGTTTGATCTACCCGTGGAAATAACAGAATTAAAAGAGGATTTAATACGCTTCCGACATTTGCCGCCATGTCCATTTGGCTTGGAGGAAACATCTAAAGAGCTCTGTAAAGCCGTAGAAACTCGCGGCGAGAGGATGGTGAGCATAAACTTGGGGATGAAGCTGAGGCTGAATTGATAGAATGTGTTGCTGCTGGAGATGAATACTGTGGAGTTATCTACGCTAAAAAGCAGAGGAAGACGGGTTAACTTATAGAAAAGGCGAAAGAATTGGGCTTGAACATTTCCAAGGTCTGTGAGAACGCCTTGATTCAGCAGTTAAAGCCTTGAAACAGATTTTTAGCCAAAACAAAGAAAGTAGCCTAGGAGTTTTAGAATACGGGGACTGAATATTGGTGGACGGGGAGGGATTTGAACCCTCGACCTCGGCGATGCCAACGCCGCGATCATTCCAGGCTGATCTACCCGCCCAATCCTATTTTAGCTTTTTGTCTCGTCGATGCTCTTAAGCATTTTGCTTTTTCAGTTCATGAATGAAAGGACTTTTATCTTTAAAGGTTCTAATTTAGTTTGTTTTATGCCATTAGAGGTGGTATTGTTGGTTGAGAAAAGGAAGAAGATAGGTTTCATTGGGCTGGGGGTCATGGGCAGACCGATGGCATTGAATCTCTTAAAGGCTGGTTATCCAATGATCGTTTGGAATAGAACCAGGTCTAAGATGAAGCCTCTCCTAGATGCTGGAGCTGAGGGAGCGGATTCTCCTAGGGAGGTTGCCGAGAAGTCTGATGTTGTGATAACGATGGTAACTGACTCGCCGGATGTTGAGGAGGTTGTGCTGGGTCCTAACGGGGTTATTCATGGAGCACGTCCCAGACTCATAGTTATCGACATGAGCACGATATCGCCTACGGTGGCGAGGAGAGTAGCGAAGAAACTGGCGGAGAAGGGAGTTAAGATGCTCGATGCCCCCGTAAGTGGAGGAGAGATAGGCGCAATAAAGGGAACACTGTCAATAATGGTTGGAGGGCCTAGGGAGACATTCGAGGAATGCTTGCCGATACTTAAGGTGCTTGGGAAGAGGATCACGTATATGGGTCCGAATGGAATGGGCCAAATAACTAAACTCTGCAATCAGGTAATATGCGCGTTAAACATACAGGCGGTCTGCGAAGGCTTAATCCTTGGGGCTAAAGCCGGGCTTGACTTGAGGAAGCTGCTGGATGTGGTTACTGCTGGAGCAGCCGGCTCGTGGATGCTCTCGAACCTAGGTCCGAAGATGATTGAGAGAGACTTCAAGCCCGGATTCAAGATTAGACATCAACTGAAAGACTTGAGGCTTGTCTTGTCATTTGCATCTGAACTTAAGCTTCCATTACCAGGCACAGCGCTTGTCCAGCAGATGCTTAGGGCTGCGGAGGCTGAGGGGCTCGGAGAGAAAGGGACACAAGCAGCTATAGTTGCTATGGAGAAGCTCGCTGGAATGAGACTGTCCAGTGAGGAACTATCAGGAAAAGAGATGGGAGACCGAGATGAATGAGGTTAGGATATCTGGGTTGACGGTTCTCTTCTTAGGAGTTGCCTTGCTCATCTTCACGTTTATCTGCGCCTACCAATTCCTGATGGGAGTCTTAGAGATAGCAGCATCGGAAGATCTCATGAAACTATTCGGCGAAGCATTAGCTCCCCTGATTTCTTACGCTGTGAGAACCTTGTATCTTGGCATAATGGGATGGGTGGGTTCGATACTCACAAGAAGAGGAGTACAGATACTTACGGCGACTGAAAAGGCGGAGAAGATTTCTGGAAAAACTAAAGCAACGGAAGAACAGGCAATCTAAACTGGCTAGAAGCATGAGGGAAGGACACATCGAGTGCGGCAGAGCATAAGAGCCTTAGGATGGACAGCAACCATACTGGCAATCATTCTATTCATTTTTCTAGCCTCAATATTTTATTCAATCCTTCAAATAACCATTCTATCTCCAGGAATAAGAATGGACAATTTGAAATACGAGTTTAGGGACGGAAATGTAAGGCTATCATTACCGATACTAGTCAATAACACGGGATATTACGAAATAGACGAGTTCAGAATAGCTACAACTCTCAAAGATGAGAATGGAAGATTAATAGTGACAAACTCAACCCTCATGAAGAATATAGGAAGAGGAGAATTCAAATATGGGACGCACACGGTATCCTTAAGCCTCGCGGACATAATTTCTAAGATGAGAGCTTACCTATTTAATGACACAAATATCAAGTTCTCCATACTTATCGGTTTTAAATATGCAAGCGTTCTGGAGTTTCAAGTCTCAATGGTTAACGTATCAATTCCTTGGAGAGCTCCATTCTACGGATTACGTCTGAAGAGCCTCATCCTCAGAGGGTCAAATGGTACGCATCTCTTCTTCGATTTGGACATGGATGTTGAAAATCATTTTGTCAGCGATATTGGGGGACTATTACGCTTGACGATCTATAATGAGAAAGCTGAGCGGGTGGGTGAAGGGGTTGGGCTTCTTTATCTTCCCTCTGGAGAGAGACTCAAGGAACCTATTATGGTAGTTGCGTCATTAACCAATCCCGAAGCTTTCACCGGAAAAGGATACGCGGAGATCACATTTCAGCTTCCGGTGATTGACGAGTTAATAGAGTTTGGGAGGGTAAAGTATGGGCGAGAATGAGGAGAAGACTGAAGGTGAATGGGCTAGGATAATAATCCAAAGGATTCTGAGCGCTCTAGTCTGGGGTTTAATCATGGGAGGGGAGATGCTGATATTTCTGCATCTTCCAAACGTGATTCCTGGATTGGATAATGAAATAATGGAGATGATTCTGCCAGAGACGATAGTGAATGGAGCAACCATATTCTTTGCGGCATTCATGATGCTTGAGGTTGCGATTCGTCTCTTGAAAGGCACGGTTTTTCCCTACATATTGGGCGTGGCTAGAGCGATACTATCGATAGTCCTGCTTGTTCAGATAACTAATTGGGGAATAATAACCCTCACCATTCCCTCCAAAATAAGGGGAATACTCATTGGAAACGCAATAGTCTTAACTTTTAATTTTCAGAAGGCTTTAGGCGCCGTTCTCCTCATATTCTTAATAAGCATCGTTAAGAATATGCTACAGGCAGTATATTTTATGTCGCAGAGAGAGGAGAAAGGGTTTCCCGAAGAACTTCCCTAAAGAATATCATGACCCATTAATGCTAAAAACTTATTTTTGCTTAAAACGTTGCTATAATTTACATAACTTATTAACTCATAACTTAAGAGATGAAGTGATGTGAAGCTGAAGCCTCAAGTACCCATGCCGAAAAGGAGCGTTGAGGAGAGAATACGATCATTTAGTGAAGTAGCCCTTGGATACAGCGAGGAAGAAGCGATCGCTGAGGCTAATCGCTGCCTTCAATGCAAAGTTCCGAGATGCGTTGAAGGATGCCCCGTAAATGTAGATATACCCGCCTTTATAAAGAAGATAAGGGAACGCCGGTTTGAAGAGGCACTAGAGATAATCCTCGAGAAAAACAGCTTGCCAGCGATTTGCGGCAGAGTCTGCCCCCAAGAAAACCAATGTATGGGACGCTGCGTTTTAGGAGTGAAAGGCGAACCCGTAAATATCGGTGGGCTTGAACGATTCGTTGCGGATCAGAAAGACAGAATGAAAGTTAGAATGAAGGTGAAAGCTGCGCCTCCGACGGGCAAGAAGGTTGCGGTTATAGGCTCCGGGCCAGCTAGCCTTACGGTCGCAGCTGAACTCGCAAAGCTAGGCCACTCCGTAACCATCTTTGAGGCTCTTCACGAACCCGGAGGCGTACTGATGTATGGAATTCCGGAGTTTAGGCTTCCAAAAAGGATAGTCAGAGAAGAAATAGACTATGTTAAGAGCTTAGGAGTCAAGATAGAGACGAATGTAATTATAGGGAAGACGATAAGGATAGAGGAACTCTTCAATCTGGGATACGACGCGATCTTCATCGGTTCTGGAGCAGGTCTCCCAAGATTCCTCGGAATACCAGGCGAGGACCTGAATGGAATTTACTCGGCAAACGAGTTCCTCATACGCGTGAACTTGATGAAGGCTTACGAGTTCCCGAAGTATGACACTCCAGTGAAGGTAGGGGATAAGGTGGTAGTCATAGGTGGAGGAAACGTCGCAATGGACTCAGCCCGCTCGGCGCTGAGGCTTGGGGGAGACGTCACGGTTGTATATCGCAGAACAGAGGAGTATATGCCGGCGAGGAGGGAGGAAGTGATAAACGCTAAGGAGGAAGGTGTGAAATTCTTATTCCTCGCTTCGCCTATTAGGTTCATAGGAGACGAGAAGGGAAACGTGTGTAAGGTTGAATGCATAAGAATGAAGCTTGGAGAACCGGATGAATCCGGGAGGAGGAGACCGATACCCATTAAAGGATCAGAGTTTACTATAGACGCTGACACAGTCATCGTGGCAATAGGACAGAGGCCGAATCCCATATGTGTATATGGAGAGAAAGACGTGAAACTTACATCTCATGGAACTATAGTTGCGGATCCTGAAACCGGAAAAACAAGCAGACCTGGGGTCTTCGCGGCTGGAGACATAGTCACGGGTAACGCGACTGTAATCTCCGCTATGGGCGGGGGAAAGAGGACAGCTTGGGCGATCCATGAATTCTTAATGAGCAAGGGCAAGTCTTAATCAGAGCTAGATTCTCAGAACAACCTCAGACACGTATTTCTTCATAATCCTGGAGAACCTCAAGATCACACTTTCCGGATAAGGCTCTATTTCACTAAAGCCTTTGTCGAGCGTGTCTCCGGGACGAAACTGCTGAAAGACGAATCTCTTGGCTCCCTTAACCAGCCTTCCAATCTTCGGGATATCGTCCTCCTCGACTATTTTTGGGACAACGGTATTTCTGAACTCATAGTCGACATCTCCCTCCTTTATGATCTCTATGCTCTCAAGCATCCTATCTATGCTTTTCGCGCCGAGCAATCTATACTTTTCAAGCGAAGTCTTCACGTCCATTGCTACGTAGTCGAGGTACGGCAAGCACTCCTTTAGGACCTCGGGGTAAAAACCGTTCGTATCTAACTTAACTTGAAAGCCGTGCTCCTTAAGACCCTTCACGAATCTTGGAAGATCCCTGTTCATCGTTGGTTCTCCACCTGTTATCTCAACTGCATCCACATACTTCTTTCTGGAGAGCAGAATCTTTAACGCATCTTCCTCAGAGAGGAAAGGGGGCTTAGGATTGAGAACGAGTCGCCAGTTATGACAGAAAGGACAACGTAAATTACATCCTACAGTAAATAAGATGCTACATACTCTGCCGGGGAAGTCAATTAAGCTTGTCTTCTGTAGTCCTCCGAACTTCATATGCATTCTGACCCTTAGCTACGCTGGAACCTTAACGAGAACAGACTTGTCAAAGGTTTTTCTTATGCTGAATTCAGCCTGCTTACCATCGTTCCATTGATCAACAGGTCTGAAATAGCCAACTATCCTCGAGTAGACCTCGCATTTAGCTCCACAGTATGGACAAGCCTTGTGCTCTCCAGAAATGTATCCATGAGACGGGCATATGCTGAATGTTGGGGTTACAGAGATGTATGGGAGATGGAAGTTGTAGGCAACCTTCCTGACGAGGTTAGCTGCGGCCTCCCAAGAGTACAGCCGCTCTCCCAAGAATATATGAAATACTGTTCCTCCCGTGTATAGGGGCTGAAGCTTATCCTGATGCTCCAGTGCCTCAAAGAGATCCATGTCACAGTCAACTGGAAGCTGAGTTGAATTGGTATAGAATGGCTCAACGCCTCTTGAGAGATACTTCTCATTCGCTACGATTATGTCTGGGTACTTACGCTTATCTATCCTAGCGAGTCTATATGATGTTCCCTCGGCTGGGGTTGCCTCGAGATTGTATATATTTCCGGTCTCCTCTTGGAACTCGATTAGTTTTCTACGCATGAATTTAAGCACTTTGACGGCGAAGTCTGTTCCTTCAGGCGTTGCGATGCTGATTCCGAATAGGTTGAGTAAAGCCTCGTTCATGCCGATTATGCCTATAGTCGAGAAGTGATTCTTCCAGTATTTTCCATAAGCTTTCTTAACGAAGCGTAGATAGTACTTAGAGTATGGGTATAGCCCCTTCTCTGTGAATCTTTCAATAACCTTTCTCTTTATCTCTAAGCTATCCTTCGCCAATATCATGAGATCCTCAAGTCTCTCGAAGAATTCATCTTCATCCTTCGAGAGATAACCGATCCTCGGCAGGTTTATCGTTACGACGCCTATAGAACCTGTTAATGGATTTGCGCCGAAGAACCCTCCGCCCCTCCTACGAAGCTCTCTATTGTCGATTCTCAGCCTACAGCACATGCTTCTAACATCTTCAGGCTTCATGTCGCTGTTAATGAAGTTTGAGAAGTATGGGGTTCCATACTTCGCGGTTACCTCAAATATCTCTTCTGAGACCGGAGAGTCCCATCTGAAATCCTTCGTGATATTGTATGTGGGTATCGGGAACGTGAAGACTCTTCCTTTCGCGTCTCCTTCAGCCATAACCTCCATAAATGCTATGTTAAACAGGTCTATCTCATCCTGCATTTCCTCATAAGTGTCATTTGTAGGTTTCCCACCGATGATTACGGGCTCATCCTTCATGAAACTTGGAACAGTTAAGTCTAGAGTCACATTAGTGAATGGTGTCTGAAAACCAACACGCGTGGGTATATTAATATTGAAGAAGAATTCCTGTAGTGCTTGCTTAACTTCCTTTTCGCTTAAGCCATCATAACGTATGAATGGCGCGAGGTAGGTGTCAAAGTTGCTAAAGGCTTGTGCGCCTGCAGCTTCCCCTTGCAATGTGTAGAAGAAGTTTACAACATGACCGAGAGCAGTTCTGAAATGCTTTGCAGGCTTACTTTCAATCTTACCGGGAACCCCTCCAAATCCGGAGATGAGAAGCTCCCTCAAATCCCACCCTACACAGTATGGACCTAAAACGCCTAAATCGTGAATGTGTATGTCCCCGGAGAAGTGTGCATCAGCTATATTCGGCGGGTAAACCCGACTGATCCAGTACTTAGCAACAACGGTTGAAGACAGGTAATTGTTTAATCCCTGAAGTGAATAGCTCATGTTAGCGTTTTCGCGGACTCTCCAGTCATCTAAATTCAAGTACTGCTCAACAAGATCAGAGGAGCTTAGCAGGGCGGCTAATTCACGCAGGTCTTGATGTTGCTTTCGATAAAGTATGTAAGCCTTCGCTGTCTTTGCATGTCCATTCTCTATGAGAACCTTCTCAACCGTGTCTTGGATCTCTTCAACCGTTGGAACGCCATCTTCTCCGAATCTTTCCTCAAGCATCTTAACAACTTGGTCGCTTAGGCGCTCCGCGAGCTTCCTATCTCTTCCGCCAACTGCCCTCGCAGCTTTCCATATGGCATTCGTGATCCTATTCTTATCGAACTCTTCTAGTCTTCCATCTCTCTTCCTGACGTACTTCAAGGCCCATCTCCTCGCTTAAATGGCCTGTCAGCAGTTAACCATGACAAAGTAACTAAGCAATAGAATAGGTATAATACAAAAATTTAAGTTATTTTATCTAATTTTCTAGACTTTTCGTTTCCTCTCGAAAAAGGAAGAAAATCGGAGTAAGCAATCTCTTTCATGATTTTTAGACTCAATCCTGAAGGCAACTACTACAAATTTAACCTCGTGATTCCAGCCTAGACAAAAAACTGTAAAAATAATAGGTGAATGAAACATCTGGAATCTACATTTTCGATACATGACAAGATAACGGCTCCAAATGGACTGATATACACGAATAGACAGGAACCTCATTCAGCATGTATCAAAAATGGGAGAATATGAAAAGATGGAGCTATTCTATGAGCTTTAAGATTTCGTCTTGTATGTACTTTACGAAATCAGCTATCGTACTTTTGCTGAAGAGCGTGACTACACTGTTCCTCGTTATTCCTAGTACAAGACCGTATTTTTGAACCTCGAAGACCACATACCATATCTTACCATGCTTCAAATACTCTTGATAAAGCTCGGTATCAGCAATATCTGAGCCGGCGAGACAGAGCTTTTCAACCCCCGGGATATCAACCTGGTCAAACCATATGAGCTTTGTCGCTTGGGGATTAGACTCATGCATCTCTCTGAGGGTCTCATGCGGTATCCTCGTCTCCACAATTGCCCCCCTCTTTATGAAGAGAATTCTGCTCAGCGTGTTTGCGATGTTTCCGGTCAGTAGCCTCTTAACCCCACGCGCGGTGGAGGGCGCAAGAACTATGAGGAAGATTCGATCCTCAAAGGGCCTAATCCAGAATGGAGCCTCCTCAGTCACAAGGGTCTCAACGAGTCTTCGCTTATAGAATCTTGTTCCGACGAAATCTTTCGCAAAGACTCCTGAGATCGTTCCACCTTCAAACCTTAGGTCCAGAATTTCCGTCACTAGATTTATTGATTCTCCAGATTCAGTTTCGTAGGGCGCCTCTTCACGAAAATCCCTTAGTTTTTGGAGTATGAATCCCATATCAGCTTTCTCTTTTATTTCGAAGATCTTAGCAGGGAGAACCAAATTTTTACACCTAAAGATAACTAATGTGCAAGGTAAGTTTTAAAAGTAATACTTAATTGCTATCTAGGCGATGCTTAACAAGACGGTTTATAGGAGGCTTCACTTTGGAGACTTGTACATTTAATGAAGCCAAGAGGCTCGTTAGACAACTTGTAGCTGAGAAGGGCTTTCCAAACGATGAGTCGGCCCTTTCTCAGAAGCTACTCTGGGCCTTTGTGGAACTAGGTGAAGCAGCTGACGCCTACAAGAAAGGTGAGAATTGGAACGTTGTGAGCGAAGAGCTGATCGACGTCATATTCTATATACTTGACTTCATAGGACTCGTGGAGAAGACTCAGAGTATAGAGATAAACGTTGACCGATTGTTTCTGGAAAAGTGGAGGAAGAATATGAAACGGCCAAAGAGATACGGTCAGAGAAGAGACCTTCCAAGAAAATAACACTTTTGCATATTAGATCATGCGCGTCGCCAATTCTACTTTAGGCCAGCGAGCTCAAGAACCTTCAAGAGGTTCTCCACATCGCTTCTTCTCTCGTCAATCGGTGTCTCCATTATTAGCGGAAGCCTTCCAAGCTTGCTTTTTAGAATAGCCCTGAAGCCTTCCTCCCCTATCTTGCCCATACCTATATGTTCATGCCTATCAATATGGGAGCCTAAGCCTCCTCGAGAATCATTCAAATGAACGAGGCGGAGTTTTTCGAATCCTATAATTTCGTCGAATCTTCTAATCACGTCCTGAACCGCACGTTGCGTTCTGAGATCATATCCAGCCGCGTATGCGTGTGCAGTGTCGAAGCAAACCCCCACAAAATCCGGAAATTTCAGGTTATCAATAATATACTTTATATCCTCGAATGAGCTACCCATGCTATTTTTTGTGCCTGCAGTATTCTCTAGAAGGAGTGTAACTTCCCCGCCTACTGAGCTGTAGGCTTCATTAATAGCTTTAATTATCCTTTTGAATCCTTCGCTTTTGCCTGATCCGAGATGACTCCCAAGATGCGTCACGAGATATGGAATCTTGAGAATCCTACATCGTTCAAGCTCCATCTTTAGAGTCTTGACTGAAAGGAAATAAATATTCGGCCTTGGAGATGCGAGGTTCGCGAGGTAGGGCATATGAGCAAATACAGGCTGCATATCAAACCTTTCAACCTTCTCTATAAAAGCTTTAACTTCTTCACGTTTGAGGTTCTCAGCCTTCCAAGATCTAGGATTCCTCGTGAAGATTTGAAAAGTATTGCATCCAATCTCAACAGCCCTATCTACGGCCTCATCGATCCTGCCGATAATCGATACGTGGAATCCTATCTTCAACAAATCCGATCATCCGAGGAATTACTATTTAATCATATAAGTCCCTTGCGTAATCATCCTCTGCGATAGCTCAGCATGTTTCTAGCAACGGCTATTAAGCGTCATACAAAGAGACTTAAGAAAGGCATCCTATAATTAGTTAGAGAATGATATGAGGAGTTAATGATGGAGAAGATAGAGTTTGGCCTTAGGGTTCCGAGCTTTCCGATAGATGGAAGTAGCGGTGAAGCTTTTAGAAGCCAGATCATCCGCCTCATTAGTGAGGCTGAAGAAGCTTTCTCTTCGGCATGGGTCTGCGATCACTTCCATCCATGGGCGACGTTCGTGCCCGAGACTACGCCAACCATAGAGGGATTCACTGCCATAAGTTATCTATCCGGAGTATTCAAAAGACTAAAGTTTGGAAACATCGTTCTCTGCATGCTTTATAGAAACCCTGCTTTACTCGCCAAGATGAGTGCCACCCTTCAGCTCCTAACAGGGGGGCGATTCGTTCTTGGAATAGGCGCAGGATGGAAGGAGGATGAATTCCTAGCTTATGGATACAAGTTCCCTCCAGCCAAGGTAAGAATCAAGCAATTAGAAGAGGGAGTTCAGATAATCCGAAAGATGTGGACTGAGACTAAAGCGACGTTCAAGGGGAGATATTATAGGATTGAGGGAGCCGTATGCTCTCCTAAACCGAAACCTACGCCGCCGATAATGATAGGAGGCGGCGGGGAGAAGTTGACTCTGAGGGTAGTTGCTAAGCATGCTGACTGGTGGAATATACCAAATGCATCAGTTGAGATATTCAAGCATAAACTGGAAGTTTTAGAAAAACATTGTGAGAATGTTGGAAGAGATCCGAAAGAGATAAAGAAGACTATAGGAGGAATGATCGCAATAGCGGAGACGCAGGGAGAAGCACGGAGAATAGCGGCGAAGAGCCCATTCGTAAACAAGGAGGCTTTAGAGAATTATATTATAGGAAACCCGGAAACAGTTACTAATAGAATCATGGAATACGTGGATGCAGGGGTAGAGTACTTCATACTTAGGTTTCTAGACTTTCCGAGGACTGATGGTGTTAGACTCTTCATCAAGAAGGTTATTACAAACTTTATTTAAAGTAATTCTGGGCTTCGCTAAATGTTTAGGCTACGATGGTAATCCTTGATTATCTTCTCTTTTATTTTTGACGAACTCATTATGCCCTTCTCTTCAAACCTGCCTACTCTGACTATCTCTATTTTGAAACCTTTTTCCGAGATTATCTTCCTCAGCTTTCTCTCAATTACATCCTCATCGTATCCTAAGGCTATGACATCCGGCTTAACTCTCTCTATGATCCTAGCCATATCCATTTCTTCGTAGCCGAGGATCGCCTCATCCACAACTTTCAACGATTCGACGAGGGCTCTACGCTGATTTTCAGGTATCACCGGCTTACTACCTTTAAGTCTCTCGACCGTTTTATCTCTTGCAACTACAACGACTAATTTAGCATTCTCTCCACCAGCTTTCTTCGCGTTTGTCAAGTAATAGACATGCCCGTAATGAAGCAGGTCGAAGACTCCGGAGGCCAGAACTATTCTGCGCTCTTTATTCTTCATTTCATTTCTCACTACCATTCAAACTTGACGAGGCCAAGCATCCTTAATGCATCAAGTAAGCCTTCAGAGTAGGCTACGGAGGCCAGGCTTGTCTCCGGCTTTCCCTTCTTTAGATAATATTTTGCATCTTCCAGATATCTCTTCGCCTCGTCTATAATCTCATCTACCTTTGAAGGGTCTAAAACCGATTTTTCAGCCATCTTCATCTTCTTAAAGACCGCTTCAGTTTTCCGTATGTATTTTACGACGAGCTTTTCCGCAGTCATTTAATCAACTCCTCAACCCATTTCGGAGCGTCGGCAAGAACACGCAGCGCTTCAGCCTCCATAAAATGAAGATTTTCAGAGGGGATTATCAATGTGTGAGGAGGCTTTCCAAAATCGAAGGCTAATAGATCCTTAATCGCTCCGGCCTTAACCACGGAGTCTTCGGCACCAGCCCTCGAAACTCCTACGGCAAGACTTTTAGCCGAGATAACCTTCTTCCCGATCTCATCCTCAAGCGATAATAGAATCTCGAGGGCTTCATTTATCCTCATATACCTTCCATTCTCCGCGTCTATATCGAGAAAGCATAACGTGTGAAGATCCCTCGCTCTGTTCTCAGCGATAACTTCATACGGAGTTCTAGATATAAAATCACCATCAGAAAACGGAATAGTGACGCTTCTTCCAAACCTATAATTCTGCAGTCCGGAAAGCCCGATAGCGGCTGAAATTATTGAGGCGGAATGAACAACCTTCGTCTTTATACCTCGCTTCTCCGCCTCAATCCTAAGAGCCACATGCGTAGTCGCTATTAGAGGATCCCCCGGAACCAGAAAAGCAACTCTTCCATTCTCAGCCTTATCAATAATCTCCTCTCCATTCTCATCCTCAAGATCCCGTCTAGTTAAAGGTATGATCTCTTTACCGATAAGATTCTCCAATTTATTAAGCGAAAAACCCGCTAATAGACTAGTGTATAGTTCGACGAAGACGAAATCCGCCCCTTTTGCCTCTTCGATTCCTCGCAGAGAGATATCTTTCTCATCAAAGAGACCCAGCCCTATAAAGACAAGCTCTCCCAAACCCTTTCAACCCTCTATTCTTATTCTGTAGGGTTGGTTACATAATATTTTGATACCTCTCCCAAAAGAAAAAGTTATTAGAGATTTTTGTAAAGTAACCTATTCAGCAAATGGGCCCGTAGCTTAGCAAGGCAGAGCGGCGGACTTGCCTTTAGCAAGGCTGAAGCTCTTAAGCCTTGCCATATTAGGAGAAACCCGTAAGGACGAGAGGGAACCTCGAGTCTCGGGAAGGTCGAGGGTTCAATTCCCTCCGGGCCCGCCATTTTAATGAAAAAGAATCAAAACACTGCAAATTCCATATTTTATTAAGGCAATAAACACTTTTTCAATTCATATTCTCCACGTCTCCTTCTGGCAAGGTGTTCAGCGCCATTTTTGCCATACTAGACTACCCGTCTCATGGCATCACTTATCTTTAAGAGAGGAAGAACACGCTAATGAAAGCTATCTGCCTTACCACCAAAAGACTCAATCGAGAACCTTAACTATAGGAAATTAATGCGTCCCGGCGAAATTCACATTTCAAAGAAAGGAAAGATTTGTGCTTAAGATCTCTCATGCATTCAATAATTCACGTTGATTGTTTAGGTCTCTTAAATATGAGGAAAAAACAACATTGACGGACTATCTTCTTTCTCCTCTGCATATATTTAACAAAACTATAGCATGAATCCTCCGTTAAATTTTTACATAACTAATTTTTAGGGTTTAAGCACATCATTATATGCGAGGTGTAAGCGTTGAAAATCATCGTTACAGGCGGATGTGGATTTATAGGAAGCAATCTTGTTGAGAGACTAGTTAAGGATGGATATTCAGTTGTTGTCTTTGATAACCTGCATACGGGAAACCTTGAGAATATTAAGGGTTTAGGTGTTGAATTCTTCAATGAATCCTACAGTAAGCTCACCGATCTAGTTCCCGAAGCGGATGTTGTCTTCCATTTAGGAATTCCATCCTCAAGCCCCATGTACAAGGAAAATCCGAGACTTGTGGGAGAAGCAATCAACGATGCGATCGAAATATTCGAGTATGCGAAGAAAACTGGCTGTAAAGTTGTCTATGCAAGCAGCAGTAGCATCTATAATGGCAATAAGATTCCATATAGGGAAGACATGCCGATCTATGTTACGGATTTCTACACGGAGTGCCGATACGCCATTGAAAGACTCGCGAAGCTCTATAACATTCTCTACGGGGTTAAGAGTGTAGGGCTGAGATTCTTCAGCATATACGGTCCAAAAGAGAGATATAAAGGCAAATATGCAAACATAGTCTCCCAGTTCCTCTGGGCCATGCAGAGAGACGAGTCTCCTATTATATTTGGTGACGGTACGCAAACAAGGGACTTCACACATGTATATGATGTCGTAGATGCCTTAATACTGGCGTGGAAGAAAGACTTCGAGTGTGAAATCTTCAATGTTGGAACAGGCGTTGCATACAGCTTCAATGAGGTCGTTGAGCTAATCAATAAAATCTTGGGGAAGAATATAAAGCCCATATACAAGCCTAACCCAATAAAGAATTACGTTTATCACACATTAGCGGATACGACTAAGGCTGAAAAAATGCTTGGATTCAAAGCTAAGATATCTCTAGAGGAGGGATTAGCTTCCCTCGCTAGGGAGCTCTCAGAATCTTAGTCCCCCTTGACCGTGCCGCTATAACGCTACTCTTTTAACTTTACCATCTGGATATAGTATTTTCACTCCGACATCGATGTGTCTGAGCATAGTGATGCCTTCTGGGTAAATATCATATTTGGGAATGTTCTCAAATTCTTCGAAGCCAAGACCTATTCTCACATACAGATAAGACATGTTACTCCACCATTCAAGCCCCATATGCTTCGTCGCCACATAGCTCCAAAGCGCGAGAGTTGTATGAGCCTTAACGTTTATCTCGGTAACGTAAGGTTTACCATCCCTGCCTTCTCTTAGGTCTAGGCAGTAGAATCCATGAGGTTCGGGATCCACGGCTTTAACTGCCTTCACCGATATCTCATTCAGTCTTTCATCATGAATTATCTTCGCAACCGTTGGCGTTCCGGTTATGCGCGATGGTGAAAGATGCGGGAAGAGATATTCGAGTCTCATTCTGGCATAGCTTGTTACCAACTCACCCTTGTACCATAGGCTGTCCCATGCATAATCCTTTCCAGGCAGGTACTCTTGCAGGATGAAGTCTTCCTCCTTAGCCTTTCCCATCATGGTCCAGAGTTTTATCCATGTCTTGATCTCTTCTGGGCTATTACATGGCAGACTTAGCCTTCCGCCTGCTCCTTTTCTAGCTCTAACCCAGAGAGGACTTCCGAGATCATCGAAAGCTTCCTCAAGAGAGACTTTTGTATAGAGTCTAGTCTTGGGAGTGAGTCCTAATGGATGAAGCCTAACCGCGGTTTCATATTTATCTCTGCATATATTGAAGATGTTTGATGAAGGCAGATACGTCTTAGTCTCTAATTCTTCTTTCCTATTTGCTATTACTTCAGCCTCGACTTCTGGCTGTGGATGGAGGAACTCTATCTGATCATCTTTAATTATCTTTTTTATGAGAGGAATGAACTCGGCTGAGTCATGTCTAGGGCTGATGTACTCTTTATCAAGCTCGTTAAACTTAATATGATAGGGAAAATGGTCGGTTCCCACTATGTAAAAGTCATCCATAGATCTTATTGCTCTAACAAAGTTTACTCCGCCTATTCCCCCAGCTCCAGTAACCAGTATTCGCCTCAATTTCCAAACCTCGAATAGTGAATGACTCCAAATCTTCGTATCTTTTCATCCTTAAAAAATCTTCCAATCTGATGAATCAGCCAACAATAGAGATTTATATCTTCAGAGCAACCTCTATGGAAAGGAACACAGGTGATTACATGACGAAGATTAGAGGGATAATCTTTGACTTAGATGGAACTTTAGTTCACCTCCCTATAGATTGGAGGAGAGTATTAAATACTATCGAAGAGATGCTTGGAACGAAGATAAAGTCACTTATAGGGCTATACGCGGAGATATGGGGAACAAAGACCTACGAGGCTGTCTCTCGCAAAGTTGAAGAGTTCGAAATAGACTCTCTTGATAAGATGGAAATTCTGGACGATTCACCTAGACTCTTGAAAAGCCTATCGACGAAATACTTTATAGGACTGGTTACGTTTCAGAGCAGGAAAGTTGCAAGGAAAATTATTGAAAGGATCGGCATAGATGAGATAATGATGGCTACGAGAGACGACTCTCCAACGCGTGCGGATCAGATAAGCCTCGTAATCTCATCAACCACGCTAAATCCAAGAGACTTCTTGGTCGTCGGAGACAGACTTAACGATGTTTATTCTGCACTTAGGGTTGGATGCAAAGCTGTTCTTGTGGACAGAATAGGAAGAAATCTTCAAAATGAGAAGAAGTTCATTGTGATCCGGAACTTGAAGAACCTGCCGAAAATAATTAAGGAAATCGAATAAATCAATAGTAACACTATTGCTTTTACTAAAAGGTTTAGAACAAAGATTTTTGTTCTCGCAAACTTTTTATATTCTCATAGTCAAAGAGAAGATTTGGTGCGTAATTTGAGCGTAGATATAGCTCTGGAGGAAATTTCTCGCATAGAATCTCTGATTAAACCTTATGAATACCAAGCCTACGAGGCTAGGGAAACCCTGAGATTCTTATCAGATCTCCGAGAATCTCTAAATAGAATGGACAAGGAGAAGCTTGCGGATGCCTTAAAGAATCTTAGGAATATCGAGTCTCGAGCAATGCCCTATAGAGGCTTTGATATTGTGGAGAGAGCACTACAACATGCCAAGAAGCTAGAGGAAGAACTGAAGAAGATCCTCGAAAGCTAACAAGTATATCCCAACGTTACCTTTAATGAACTTTTATTTTTAATTTTCAGCGGAAGAATAAAAAAGTTGAATCCTCTATATCGCCCATCGAGAGATCACTATGCAGACGATTATCAAGACTACTGATAGAATTAACACTACTTCTGGACGGACTCTTATTCCGGGAGTATCCTCCTCAAAGAATCTGAGCAACCCGGCTCCCGTCGCGGGCATAGGGGCTCTTCGTTCTCTCCGCCTCTTTCGTCTACTCATCATTCATCATCCAAAGCAAGATTAAACATCAAAATAATAATAGATATGGTGATAAATATTTAATTTATTCCATCGCTTACGGATGTGTCAATAGGAGTTTTTTTATTTTTATGTGAGAAAATATTATGTTATGCATACCAGATACATCTTCATAACGGGTGGAGTCATTTCGGGTTTAGGAAAAGGCATAGTCACATCCTCAATAGGCAAGATGCTACAGTTCCGAGGTTTTAAGGTAACAGCATGTAAGATAGATCCATACATAAATTATGATGCTGGAACGCTTAGACCTACAGAGCACGGCGAAGTTTGGGTTACTGAAGACGGAGGTGAAATCGATCAAGATCATGGACATTACGAACGATTCCTAGATATTAATATACCTAAGAGCCACAACATCACAACTGGTCAAGTATTCTATGAGGTTATTAAGCGGGAGAGGGAAGGGAAGTATCTAGGGCAAACCGTTCAGCCGATACCACATGTGACTGACGAGATTAAAAGGAGAATAAGGAAGATCGCGAGGGAATCTAAGGCTGATTTCGTCCTAATTGAGATTGGAGGAACCGTTGGAGACTATGAGAACGTGCTTTTCCTCGAGGCAGCTCGGCAGATGAGACTTGAGAAGGAAGAAGTGCTCTATGTCCACGTAGCTTACTTGCCTATACCTAAGAGTCTAGGAGAGATGAAGACCAAGGCTGTTCAACATTCCGTCCGTGAACTTGGACGCTTCGGAATCCAGCCTGACTTCATAATTGGAAGAGCAAGTACTCCTTTAGACGACATAAGAAAGAAGAAAATCGCCTTATTCTGTAATGTGAAGGAAGAGGATGTTATATCCGATCCGGATGTTGAAAATATCTACAAGTTACCGTTAATCTTTGAGGAGGAAAAATTCGGAGACAAGATTCTTTCAAAATTCGGATTACCGCCTATAAAGCCTAGAAATGAGAAATGGAAGAGGTTCATTGAGAAAGTTGAGAGTCTGAAGGAGACCGTTAAGATTGGAATAGTGGGGAAATACTTCGACGTAGGAAAATTCAAGCTTCCAGATTCCTATATATCCGTTATAGAAGCAGTAAAACATGCAGCTTGGAGTAACAATAGGAAACCAATTATTGAATGGATAGACTCAAAAGATTTCGAGAAAAAGAGGGAGAGCCTTTCCATACTAGATGAGATGGATGGAATAATAGTTCCGGGCGGATTCGGCAAAACGGGCATCGAAGGCAAAATAGCGGCAATAAGATATGTTAGAGAGAAGAAGATTCCATTCCTTGGCTTATGCCTCGGCTTACAACTTGCAGTTATAGAATTTGCAAGGAATGTCTGCGGCTTAAAGAATGCAAATTCATCGGAGTTCGACCCTGACACGCCGCATCCAGTGATTGATCTTTTACCCGAGCAGAAAGAGATACTTAAGAAATCAAGGTATGGAGCTACCATGCGTCTTGGGGGACAGCGAGTGAAAATCAAACCCGGAACCCTGGCTCATCGCCTCTACAAAAAGACGGAAGTTATTGAGAGATTTAGGCATAGATATGAGATCAACCCTAAATATGTACATCTTCTTGAGTCGTATGGCTTCGTATTCTCCGGCATGACTCCGGACGAGAAAATAATGCAGATAGGGGAGCTTCCGAGTCATCCATTCTTCATCGGAAGTCAGTTCCATCCAGAGTTCACATCAAGAGTTCTCAAGCCTAATCCTCTCTTCAAAGGCTTCATTAAAGCCAGCATAGAGCGAAGCAAGAAGACGAGAGGGGGCCGACGTTAAAGATTCCTTAAAGAACACAAGATATCTTCGAAACGTGATTGGAAACGAAAGCTTTTTTTGAGGAATACCCGTTAAAATAATGGGTTTGAAGGAGTGATGGATGCTTGAGAATCGGAGTTCTTACAGGGGGAGGAGATGCTCCTGGACTGAACGCCGCGATAAGAGCCATAGTGAGGAAAGCTGAGAAGTATGGATATGAAGTGGTTGGAATCCGCCGCGGCTGGGCTGGTCTTCTAAACTTAGACACGATGGATCTCAAATATAAGGATATAAAAGATGTGATACGGAGGGGCGGAACAATTCTGAAGACCTCACGAACAAATCCCATGAAGATCGAAGACGGCATAAAGAAAGCTTGTGAAAACTTTAAGAAGCTTGGATTAGATGCGCTTATAGCCATTGGAGGAGATGATACGTTAAGCGTGGCGGCGGCGCTAAGTGAAGCTGGACTAAACGTAGTCGGAGTGCCGAAGACTATAGACTATGACGTTCCTGGAACAGAGTTCACAATAGGATTCGACACCGCTGTGAATACTGCTATGAGGCTTATAGAGAACTTGAAGGATACGGCTGAATCCCATGACAGAATATTCGTGGTTGAAATAATGGGGAGACATGCAGGATGGATCGCGCTATACTCTGGGCTCGCCGCTGGAGCAGACCTTATATTGATACCTGAAGAACCCTTCAGCATAAAGGAAGTAACGGAATTCGTGAAGAAAAAGATCGAGAAGGAAGGAAAGGGACCGATAATCATAGTCGTCGCGGAGGGAGCCCTAATAAAAGATTACAAGGGCCCCATAACGAAGGACACCACGGTTGACCAGTTCGGTCATGTTCGCTTAGGAGGAATAGGTGAATTTCTAGCTAAAGAAATAAGTAAGGCTACGGGAGCCGAGACTAGAGCCTGCGCACCAGCTCATGCGATAAGAGGTGGACCGCCAACGGCTCTTGACCGCTTCGTCTCGACGAGGCTTGGCTTGGCGGCTGTTGACCTCGTCAAGGAAGGAAAATATGGGTATATGGTTGCTTTGAAAGGCACCGAGATCGTTCACGTGCCACTCTCAGAGGTAACTGGAAAAACTAAGACTGTAAACAAAGAACTCTATGAGGAGGCAAAGGTTTTCTTCGAATAATCCTTCACATTTTAGATTCTTCCAGTTAAAGCAGAATCTCGATGCCGTTTATCTTCAGGAATTTTTCAAGCTCATGCTTATAGGGCAATGCTGTTATAGCTCCGCGTTTTGTGACAACAAGGGCCCCAACAGCGTTCGCCACTAAGAGACACATATGCAGATCCCACTCTTTTACCAGCCCTGTTAGGAGACCTGCATTCCATCCGTCACCGGCGCCAGTGGTATCTACGGCCTTCACTTTGAATGCTGGAAGCTGCTCTTTCTCCCCCGTCTTCATTTGTAGAAAAGCTCCCTTCGATCCCATCTTTACCCCGACGATCTCAACTCCGTACTTGAAGACCTTTTTAGCAACCTTCTCTGGATTCTCGGTTCCGAAAATGAAAGCTGCTTCTTCTAGAGAGAACGTTGCTATATTTGAGAGCCTCAGCGCTTTTCCATAAATCCTCCTAATCGTCTCAGCAGATCTCCAAACATCAAGTCTTAAGGTTGGATCGAACGATATGCGGATGCCCAAAGATCGAGCTCGCTTAACAGCGTCGAGAATTGCTTTTCTAGAGGGATTCTGAGATAACGCGAATCCCGAGATATGCAGTATTTTCGCCCTGGAAATATAGTCCATGTCGATGTCCTCAACTGATAGTGAACTATCAGCCGTGCCGGCGACCCAGGGCTTCCGATAAAAGATGAATGTTCTCTCACCTGTCTCGGGCTCATTAGCTACGAAGCTTATCGTCGTCCGCATGCCCTTCTTGATCTTCACATGGGAAACGTCAACTCCATTATCCTTTAATTCGCGTATTAGAAAACTTCCGAATGGATCTTCGCCGACGGCGGTCACTACACCCGTCTTGAGCCCCAGCCTAGCCGCGCCGACTATCGTGTTCATCGGCGCTCCCCCAAAACATTTCTGAAAGAGCCTCACATCGGCATATGATCCGTACTCCGTACCGACAAAATCTATTAAGATCTCACCCATTCCTATGAGGTCTAGGGACATCTTAACATGCCTCCAAAGATAAAATTACTCCTTCTTACGTAATCTGCTAATACCATTCATATAAGGCCTTAAGGCTTCGGGGATTATTACAGAGCCGTCTTTCTGCTGGTACTGCTCAAGTATCGCTATCATTGTCCGGCTGGTTGCGAGCGCCGTGCTGTTCAGTGTGTGCACGTATCCCTTAGGTGGCTTTCCGACTCCTTCTCGATACTTTATCCCCAGTCTTCTCGCTTGATAATCCGTGCAGTTAGAGTTTGACCCGGCCTCACGGAATTTTCCGTCAGCCATCCAGACCTCTGTATCATATTTCTTAGCCGCCACCGTGCCTATATCTCCAGTACATACATTAACAACCCGGTAGTGTAAGCCAAGTTTCTGATAGAGCTCCTCGCAGTTTCGTTGCAGTTCCTCATGCATCTCCCAAGATTGCTCAGGCAGGCAGAAGACGAACTGTTCAATCTTATTAAATTGGTGCATGCGGAAGAAGCCCTTCGTATATTTTCCATGAGTTCCGATTTCCTTTCTGAAATTTGTGCTTATACCGACGAACTTCCTTGGAAGGTCACTCTTCAGAAGGGTCTCATTCATGAACATTGCGGCTATCGGATGCTCACTTGTAGCGATTAAATAATGATCTTCACCCTCAATCTTGTACATTACATCTTCGAAGTCCGAGAGGTCTGTTACGCCTTCATATGGCTTTCTACGCATCATGAAAGGCGGCTCAATGAGTGTATAACCCTTCTTCATCAGAAAATCTATTGCGAATCTTTGAATAGCAAGGTCAAGTAGCACGAGCTCATCCTTCAAGTAATAGAATCCCGTGCCAGCGACCTTGTTAGCTCGCTCCTCATCGACGAGTCCTAAATCTAGGACTATCTCAAGGTGATTCTTCGGTTTGAAGTTGAACTTCGGAGGAGAACCCCATCTTCTTATCTCCACGTTATCATTCTCGTCTTTACCATACGGGACGGATTCATGCAGAAGATTTGGGATCCGCATAAGGAGCTCCCGGGCGCGTCGCCTAGCTTCCTCAGCCTTCAAGCTGAGATGATGAACCTTCCTCTGTACATCTTCAGCTTCCTTAAGTAGGTCTGTTACATCTAAGCCTTGCTTCTTCCTCCTAGCTATCTGGAGGCTTAGCTCATTCCTTCTTCTCCTATAATTGTTGACCTCTGTCTGCAGAGCCCTCCAAGTGTTATCGGCTTCTATGAATTTATCAAGCAGAACCAAATATTCGGGATTGTTCCTCCTTTTAAGGTTTTCTCTGACTAAATCCGGATTCTTTCGAATCAGATTTACATCGATCATTCTTCAGATTCTCCGCGGTTCCAGAAGAGTTAATCAACGAGGCACCTAATTAATAATTTTGTTTTTATAATTTCATAGCCGCATCTCTTTTTAACCTTCACTAAACCTTTTAATATTAGTGGTCTGTCAATTATTTGAGTCACGTGAGGTAGGCGAAGTGTCAAGGAGAGGACGTGTTAGAGACAAGTGGCGTAGCAAAAGATGGTTCACTGTACTAGCCCCTGAATGCTTCGGAAGCGTTGAGGTTGGGTCGGTTGTAGCTGATGAACCGGAGAAACTTATTGGCAGAACCGTTGAATCTACACTCTACGACATAACTGAAGATTTCGCCCATCAATATTTGAAGATATACTTCCAGATTCGCGATGTCCAAGGAAGAAGGGCCCTAACAATTTTTAAGGGACACGAGTATTCGAGAGATTATCTCAGAAGCCTCGTCAGGCGGAGAACAACAAGAGTAGATTGCATAACAGATGTCACAACAAAAGACGGATATACTCTTAGAGTATCAGCGGTCGCGTTTACCCTTGTAAGAATAAAGACCTCTCAAGAGAAGGCAATCCGCGCTATTATGAAGAAGGTTATTGAAGAGAAGGCATCCTCCCTCTCGTTCGATCAATTCGTGCAGGAGGCTGTACTTGGAAAGATAGCGTCAGACATATACAATGAGGCTAAGAAAATCGTGCCTTTACGTCACGTGGGAATAAGGAAGTCTAAGCTGCTCTCTAAGCCGCCTCTTAAAACTGAGGAGTCGGCTGAGGAGGCTGAGGAAAAAACTTAAATGTGGCGAAATAGCCCGATTTTGGGAATAAAATGGGACCTTCAAGAGCTTCAAGCGATTCTCAGACTTTAAGGAGAATGGTTGCTCGGGAAGCTGCATTCCTTATTTATACATCTCAAGAAAAGGAATATAAGCAAGCGAAAATCAGAGCGGCGGAGACTCTTGGAGTTAGAATTTTACCCTCGAACAGAGAGATAGCTGAGGAGCTTGACGCAATCGCAACGGAGCTTGAAGGAAGAGAAAGACTTAAAAGACTGGTTAGAATGCGTAGAGAAGCCTTAGAGATTATGCGGTGCCTTAAGGCTTTCAAGCCGAGGCTTATAGGAAGTGTCTGGAGGGGTACGATCCACAAAAACAGCGATATTGACATAATTGTATACTCCGCAAGCCCCGAAGCGGTTTTGCAAAGGCTACGAAGAAAACATTTCACAATCTCCGAGGTCAAGGAAGTCCAGGTACATAAGGGTGGAAATAAACGATCTTTACTTCACATCTTCGTCTCCCTCCCCTCCGGAGACAAAGCCGAGATCGTTGTAAGAGGAGTAGAAGAAGAGAATACAATCGAGAGATGCGAGATCTACGGTGACATAATTAAGGGTCTAAATATTAATCAGTTGGAGAACATTCTCCAGAGAGATCCTTATATGAAATTTGTTCCCGAATAGTCTATTGATGCGTTAATTCTTATTCTCCGTAAAAGTGTTGATGCATAGGGTAGCGGCGTAGTGGAATGGAAGCAATTCCAGAACTAAACATCATAAAGAAGGATTGGAGAAAAGTAGACGTTAAAGTCGCCCTTTGCTATCCAAACGTATATAGGGCGGGAATGACAGGATTAACAGTTAAACTCCTCTATGCGCTCTTCAATGCGCGTAGAGATACTCTCTGCGAGAGATTCTTCATTCCAACGTTCAAGGAGGGTTGGAGAAGCTTAGAATCTAATCAGCCCCTAAAAAGGTTTGATATAGTAGCCTTTACCATTCAGTACGAATGGGACTATCCGAACGTCTTAAGGATGCTTCTTAAATCCAACATTCCTTTAAAATCGAAGGAACGACGGGAAGATGACCCCTTAATAATAGCCGGGGGCCCATGTGTTATTGGAAACCCCGAACCCTTAGCCGACTACATTGACATCTTCGTAATAGGCGACGCTGAACCAATAATCGATCCGGTCATCGATCTCATTAAGCTCCACGGGAAACCCAGGAAGCGAATAGAAGAGTTTGCGGATATTAAGGGCATTTATGTGCCGAGTCTTTCGAATGAAACTGAAAGAGTTATTGTTGAGAATCTCGATGAGGCGCCGCATCCGCTTGCGCAACAAGTACCTCTCGTCGGAGAGGACAGTCCATACATGCCTATCTTTGGCAAAGCATTCACCGTGGAGGTTGTTAGAGGTTGTAATCGAAGATGCCGCTTCTGCCTCATCGGCCATACTTACTATCCAAAGAGAGAAAGAAGCCTAGAGAAGGTTACGTCAATAATCGAAGAAGGTTTAAGATATACTCCAGTAAATAAGATATCCTTGATCGGCGCGAGCATCTTCGAATATAAACACCTTGAGAATCTATGCGAATTCATAGTCTCCCGTGGATTAGAATTTTCAATATCATCTCTAAGTCCGAAGAGCATAACTGAGAGGCTTGCTGAGCTACTTAGGAGAGGAGGACAAAGGAGAGCTACAATCGCTCCTGACGGCGCCACCATGAAGACGCGAAGAATAATAGGGAAGATTATGGACGACGAAGAAATAGTAAACGCTGCAAGAATCCTCCTAAGCCGCGGGATCAAATACTTAAAGATGTACTTCATGATCGGCTTGCCTGGAGAAGACTTGGAGGACGTAGTTGCCATAGCTGATCTCTCAAAGAGAGTCGCGGATGTCGGATATGGATCTAGATCCGTTCATTTAAGCATAAATCCCCTTATTCCAAAGCCGCATACAGCTTTTCAATGGGTTAAGACCCCTTCGGTCGCTTACATAAGAAACTGCCTAAAGATGATTAAGAAAGAATTAGGAAACGATAAAAGATTCGTAATAGATACGTATGATCCGCGTTACGCTCAGATCCAAGCTCTGCTAAGCCTAGGAGATAGGAAGATCGGCGAGGCGATTGATCTTGTAGCTAGATGGAGCGGTGGACTGGGAAGTTGGAGGCGGGCTCTTAAAAAGTGCGGAATCCGCATTGAAGAATATATTGGAGAAAAACCTCGGGATAAACCCATGCCATGGGATAAGATAAAAGTTTAACTTTTAGGCTCCTCCTAGGATTAGCCGGCGTCTGCGAGGATTGAATCAGAGACTCATCACGAAGAGAAGACAGTCAACCAGTTCTTTATATCTATTTCTTATCGTCACTTCGGTAACCTTCGCTATCTCAGCTATCTCCCTCTGTGTTCTTCTTTCGCCAACCAGAACTGAAGCTATATAGCTCGCAGCAGCTGCTATGCCCGTTGGTCCCCTGCCAGACGTTAATTTGAGCTGCTTAGCTATTAACAGAATCTCATTCGCTATCTCTTCAACTCTACCCTGCATCGTGAGCTGATTTGAGAATTTAGAGACATAATGGCTTGCCTTTACGGGTGGGATGAAGTATCCGAGCTCCTTTACTAAGAAACGATAGCTCCTACCTATCTCCCTTTTGCTTACATTCGAAGCCTTCGCTATTTCATCTAAGGTGCGGGGAAGACCGCACTGCCTACATGCGATGTAAACTGAGGCTGCACTTATACTCTGTATCGATCTTCCGCGGATTAGATGCTCCTTAACAGCCTTCCTATAGATTACAGAGGCTGTTTCGAGGATATTCCGGGGCAACGAAAGGTTACTCGCTATCTTCGTTATTTCCGAAAGGGCAAATGCGAGGTTTCGTTCCATAGCATCAGAGACCCGGATACGTCTCTGCCATTTCCTGAGACGATAAATCTGAGCCTTCTTCCCACTTGAAAACTTCTTTCCATACACATCTCGGTCATGCCAGTCTATCATAGTTGAGAGCCCTTTGTCGTGGATCGTATACGTTACCGGAGCGCCTGTTCGAGCCCTCTTCTCTTTCTGCTCATTATCGAACGCTCTCCACTCCGGTCCATGATCAGCTATTCCCATCTCGATGACGTAGCCGCATTCCATACAGACAATCTCAGCGGAGTCGTAGTCCCGCATCAGTCTGGTGCTTCCACATTCCGGGCACTGTCTTACGTTGAGAATAGCTGGAGGTAGATTCTCATTCTTTTTCTTCATCTTCTCCTTTTACCTCTCTTATTTTGTTTCGAAGATACATGATACAGAATCTTACCAACAAAATCGGAAGGTTCCCCGTTCTCTATATTAACCTCAATGTAAGGAGACTTTATAGGGCCGAAAACATCTGAGACTCTTCCAATAACCTTCTTATTTCCATCAAAAACTTTCTCGCCAATTTTTAGAGGTCTCGTCGTCCTTATTACTGCTTTTTTGCCGGGGCTTATGTGTATAACGCGCCCTATCTTCCTCAAAGTGGCGAGATGCCTCCAGAAGCCGAGACATGAAAATGAAATAAGCATAATATTTAAAGTTTTTCTCGCAATAATCTGGATTTTCCGTCCTCAAGCATCGACGCAACTTCTTTCAAGAGCTTATTCTTCGCCTTAATCTTTTTGGCAAGTACCACACCGCTCTTCTCCCAGTGAATTCTAGGGTAGGCCGCATCTGGAATGAGCCTGTAAGGCACCCCTAGGCGCTCTAACGCTTTTCCTATCTCCTCTAAACTAGGATAAGGCTTAGCGAGTTTCTTTGGAATCCTTCGTCCCTCTTTTCTGGTCTTCGCAGAGTCGAAATAGACGGGCCATAATGCTATTTCATCGCGATTCCGCATCTAAAGAAGCACCTAAATTCTCTCAATAAAAAGGACTGATTATTCATGATCGGATATTAGGACAGCGTTCAGGACTCCAGACTGCCCGGGTCTGGAGGTAACGCGGACTCTTCCGAGGGGAGTCTCTAAGATCGCCCCCCTAGTTATCACATTTCTTCTGTCATAATCAACATTAGCAGGGTTTTTAACTACTCTAAGAATCTCTACTTTCTTAGTCTCGCCAGTTTCTGGATCCGAAACATTTACCCACTTTGTGCTCAGCAGTCTAACTTTGATATTTCCGCCTCTTCTTCTGTCAAGTTTAGTTCTAAGCTCGCCTATCGTAGTCTCAGTTGGGAAGGAACCCCTCTCGAATCTTCTCCTCTTCCTGTATGCATGCCTCTTTCCGCCGGTTGGTTTTCTCTTGTGCAGATCGCTGTGCCAAGGCATATTAACTTTCACCCCGAATCTGAGAGGTTTTCCGATTAATATAAACTTAGCGGAACACTCTTTCGTGTTCTATTCGTTCTTTTCAGCCTTGTCATTTTTTCTCTTATTTTCTATGCCGCTCAGTATTTTAGCGATCTGCCTCTTCATCACCGCGGGGTTATGGCTCAGTCCGAAATAGTCGGCGAAGTATTCGGTTGTCCTTAATATCTTATTTCTCCCAGACTGTTTTCTCTCGATAAGTCCCTTCTCTAGAAGTTGCTTTATATGTTTGTAGGCGTGCGTTCCACGCGCGGAGATCACTTGCTTCTGTGATACGGGTTGCCTATAGGCTATATATGCGAGGGTTCTGAGCGGCCCGTCTGTGAGAAGAGGCTTAACTGCAAGCCTTCTAACTTTTGAGGCATAATCGGCTTTTAGCTGGAGAACGAATCTTTGATCTTCAAGCTCCAAAACCTCGAGGGATGAGTTACGTTTCTGATACTCTTTCATGAGCATTCTCGCAAGCTCTCTAGTCTTCCGCTTAGATCTCGAACCTATTATGCTCCCTAATGTTTTTAGGTCGAGGGGGCGACCAGCAACGTATAGAGCCGCTTCTATCAGGGAAACCTTCCTTCTCACATCATCTTCCTTAGGCTCTTCATTCCCTTCCTTACTCGGCTTCCTCATCAATTGCGCCCTCGCCCAGAGTTATATAGATCTCATCTGATCCTTCACTTTGCCATAATGAAACCTTCTTTCTATGAGCAAGGAATAGGAGTATTATGAAGTCTCTCACCTGCTCGATCTTTTCCAGCCCTTTAACGAGTCTCGAAAAAGTAGCTATCTCCCCCCTTTTGATAATCGAACGTATCTTCTGGAGGAGAATCCTCATCTGCTCCTCCATTTCCATTAAATAGACGCTGACTTGAGGTATTACTCCCTGCGGGGGAGAAAACAATTCACCACGTTGGGGCGTTCTGATCCTAAATATCTTCTCCGTTTTGAGAGCATCTTCTAAGGCTTCAAGCAGATTTTGAATAGTAGTAGTTGTCAATTCATATCGTAGCGGGAGAATTAGTGGCGGTGGAACGTAGTCTGGGCTTAGTTTGGGAGACGGCGGGGAAGGCGGCTCTTCAAGCTTAAGCAGGAGCTTGGACTTCATGAGATAGACGGTTGCCGATGAATCTAGAGCTATTCCGGAGGCTCTAAAGTCTATTATAGATCGTTTTTCCATCTCCTCCAGAAACGAGAGGAGAAGAAAGGATAGATTTATCTTCCAAGGATCAATTTTCTCCAGCATTTGAGGATCAAACAGTATGTTCCAAGGAGGATGAAAGTAGAACGGTCTTTCGGATTCAGGCTTCACCGAGCAGGCACCTCCTTAAACGTTGTGGACACGACGTAGGAGATTCCGTCCCGCCCATATACGCCGTATATCCGATCGGCCTTGCTCACCATCTCTGGCTTCAATGTTATAACTATGAACTGAGCCTTATCTGACTCTTCAGCTAGGAGCTCACCTAACCTCTCAACATGGAAGGCATCTAAATGAGCATCTATCTCGTCGAAGAGATAGAAAGATGCTGGCGTGAATTCTTGGAGAGCGAAAAGAAAGGCTACAGCTGCAACTGATCTTTCTCCGCTACTGGCTCCGCTTACAAGGATCGGCGGCTTGCCTACGAATTGAACAACCATATCTACTCCTCCAGAGAATGGATCCTTTGGATTCTCAAGCTTCAGTGCCGCGTTTCCTCCACCGGTAAGCTTGGAGAAGTACCTGTCAAGCCTCTCATTCACTTTGTTGAAAGCATCCATGAAGACTCTATACTTCTTTTCCTCAATCTCCTCGATGAACTTGATTATCGCCATCTTTTCTCTCTCCAGCTCGTTCATGCGTATTGAAA
>JAGGZB010000124.1 GCA_021162225.1 Candidatus Bathyarchaeota archaeon
GAGTACTGTAGCATCCACGGTCTCTGGACTTCAGAGTAATCCGCAAAAATGTTTGATGACAACCTAATACTAATTCACCCTTCCTTTTTTTCTGTGAAGAATTTTAAGGAAAGAGAACATTACTCTTGGATTCATCAAAACGTAGAACACTTTATACCTCTTTACACATCATTAACAAAAAATTTTGAAGCGTCTATACAAAAATGAATCTCAACCCGTTTGACGCAACAGAAATTAAGACTTCTTCCTTTTCCTTCATCAGGATCAACATAATAATGCTGAAGGAATAACTTTCCAATCAAATCGCATAAGTTTCTTCATCATCTTTGGTTAAATAAAAGGACTCATCAGCTCTTGCGCCGCCTCTGGTTGAAACCCCTAAAATATTGCCAAATCTAGGTTCAAAAAGATGCATCTTACAAATATTAGGAGATTTCAAAAGTGTTTCTTCTATTAAATCCGTATTAAACACTGTTTTAATCAATTTTCATCTTTAAAAACTTTTATATGTACCGACGGATGGAATTTGTCTATAAAAGCATATCCTTGAGTTGTCAAAGATGCTATTGTCCTTTTCTACTGTGATCTTTCTCGTCTTCATCTTAGGCTTCTCGATTGGCCGTAGAATCTCCAGAAAAGATTTCTTTATCCTCGTTTTAGGCTTCATGCTACCCGACCTAGTTTATATGTTCACTTCTCCACTCAGCGAAGAGATCAAAAGCCAGATTTTCCTTCTAACCAACAGCTCCATATTCGCGTTATTAGCATTGCTCCCCCTAAATCCACCGCTCTTTTACGGAGCTCTGCTACATTTTCTTCTCAGCCTGCTACTGTTCAGCCATCTTAAGCCCCTCTATCCTATAGCTGACTTCGAATACGGCTTAGGCTTATGGAGAGAAGACCTCACGGTGAATACTGTCCTCTTCACTTTTTTCGCAGTTTCGCTAATCTTCATGAAGGGCTTCGTTTTAAAAAGGAGAAACAAAGCCGATCTTCTAAGATTCATTTTAGCCCTCTCCGGAGGGTTTCTGCTTACAATCCTAGAAGACGCGTCACCTCTTGGCTTACTTCTTGTTTTAGCCGGAGTATTCCTCAATGACGAATACTTAAGGTCCGTGTACTATGCGAACGTGATATATTTCTGCGGCATCGACGGCAGCGGCAAGTCTTCACATGCCGAGGAAACCGTAAGAATCTTCAGTGAAAAAGGCGTCAAAATCGCCTCTGAACATTTCTTCAAGAATCCCCTTGTTAAATTCCTGTCAAACATCAAACGCAAGGTGATCACTTATAAAGAAGAGGAAACTGTGACTTATTCTCCGGATTTTCACAGGCATGTTAAGAGACATTTCTTGCCAAAGCTACGCGCATACTTCGTCTTCATTGATAACGTCTTCTACATCGGCTTCAAACTTCTTCTCCACAAGCTAAAAGGCGAGTGGATCATCGCAGATAGGTTCTTCTACGACTACTATTTGAGGCTGAAACTTTTAGGCTACAACGTGAGAGGGCTTGGCTTCATCTACGAGAGGCTCTTCCCCAAATATGGAGTGACATTTGATGTTCGCCCCGAAATAGCCTATTCGAGACGCCGAGAACATCCAAGATGGTACTACGAAAAAGCGAGGGAGAAATACCTAGAAATAGCCAGAAAAAATGGATATCCTGTGCTCAAAACAGAGAGGCCATTCGAGGTTGTCCAAAAAGAGCTAAACACAATCATTGAAAAATATATCAGGCATCGATAGGGAAAACTGCCAAAAAAGAAGGCATATGAGCCGAGAGAATGCAGAATTCTAGGTGAATCGCGTTTTAGTCCTCAACCTGAAAAACTTCAGCGAATCCTAATGAAGTATATAAAAACAACTTTCTGAGAGAGAACGTGTAAGGGCTTTCTTCTCCCCCTTTATTAATCTCTCTATCATTTTAATCTATCATTCTTTTCCAAGATTCCTCCCTAAGCCTTTCCGCAGCTAGCTCAGGCTTTTCAGCCAGCGTTATAGCTCTTCCAATTATCACGTATTTTGCCCCAGATGAAATAGCTGCTCTCAGGCTTCCTCCCTGAGCGCCTATGCCCGGAGAGTATATCGGAACATTCTCCTTCAAAACTTCATGGACTTCACGTATCTTCTCAGGGTACGTCCCGCCTACAACTGCGCCATCAGCCTTCCATGCCAGAGCCTTCTCCGCGAAGATAATATATTGCGGCTTTCTTTCATTCGTCTCCACATCATATACGGTCTGACCGTATCCTTCCCGCGACGCCTTGTGGCTCATGTAGACAAGAAGTATAACTCCTCTATTCATTTTTCTAGCAGCTTCAAAGACAGGCTTTAATCCGTCTTCCCATCCTACAAATGGATTAGCCGTAACCGCGTCGAAGCCTGCATTGAAAAAATTTTCGGCTATAACTCGATTTGTATATCCGATATCATTAATCTTACAATCCATTATGATAGGAAGCCCTAGGCTGTGAGCCTCCTCTATAATCCTCTCGACTCCGCCGTGGAGTCCAAGTGGCAACAAGAGATGATTATTTATTTTCACAGCACATATGTATGGATGAACACTTCTAAGCATCCTTAAGCTCGCGGATAAGAGGCCTCCACGTTCTGAAGGAACACTGTCCAGAGCCAAAACTATACTGGAGTTTCTCTCCCTCATCGATTTCTCCATCATCCTTTTAAATGACAACTATTCCTCCCTCCACCATACTAGTCCCACGCTATTCCTCCACAGAACCTAGTTACGAAGTCAAAGGTTAATTTCTTCGCCTCAGTCAGCCTCTGTAAAGGTATGCCTGGAACTCCACAGAATATTAGGAGCACATCTCTGGTCTTCTCGGTGACCTTAGCCTCCTCAGCATCCCGATATGGATAGATCGCAAGGAGCTTCTCCTCATCAGATATAACTATTTCGCGGCCGCTGAGCTTAACGGGTTTGCTCATTCCTATCCCGAGGAACTCCTCTCCTTCACGTGCATACCTCATTGTTAATTCTCCGTTTAGCTCGTCGATGTCGAATGTGGCTATCGCTATCTCCGTCTTCATCGACGCCAGATTATAGGCATCTACAAATGTGTTTATTTTCGGAAGCGGTTTTCCCCTTAGAACCCTCCTTATCAGGGCCTCCGCTGCTGGCCGCGTCTTAGTTGGGTCGACTCCAAGCCTCCAAAAGAAATCTCTGTAGGCTCTTAGAATCGGCCTGTCCTTTAATGTTTCAATATTGTAGGTCTCTCGGATCTCTTTAATGATCCTACGTTTAAACTCTTCAAGTTCCACGCTGGATTTCTCGATTCTGACGCCCTCTACACGCCCGGTTAAAATCCGAAGATCAGGGAAGTCCTTGCGTATCTCCTCGCTGATCGTCACCGTCATAAACGCCCCTCCCATTTAGTGCCATTTTTATATCTTCACATTTGATTTGTGATAAAGTTTCTGGCTGGAACAGCTACTGAAAGACTATTCTTCAATCCTCTCTTTGCTTATATCCATCGGCGACTCTCCGGGCAATAGAGGTCTTAAACGAATCGAGAATCGTGTATGCTCCGGTTTAACGAGGTATTTTGGCAACGTATCTGGACCGCAGCTTCCACCTCCAAGCCCAGACTGTCTATAATCTAAGTTTACCGTTATGTCTTCATGTCTCTTCAGTTCGTATGTGTGTCTCGCCTTGTCTAGATCCTCCGTTCTGTAATGATGTACGCTTACCTCCATGCGTGGCATAGCGACTGCTAGGAGGCCTAGGCCTGAACTATTCGTCAATGATGCCCAGCGTACATCTGTCTTATTTCCGTTTTCCTGCGGAACAATATAGGGTACGTATTGCTCATCAACGGTTCCGCTGTAGACGCCGACAGGTGCCCCCTCATTCCTGTCACAATAGTTTTCATGTGGCCCTCGACCGTACCAAGTGAATATGTTGAATTCTCCGGGGACAATCATCTGTAAGCCTATCCTCGGCAAGGGCGGAAGATTAGAGAGCGGCTTAACGTCAGTGTCGATTATTATGTCTCCACTACCATAAATCTTATATACGTATTCACATTGAAACCTCGCCGTTTCTATGTCTAATAGTGTAGTCTTCACCTTTACTTGGACATGCTTAGATGAGAACTCTTCAGCCTCAATTCTATCTAATCTGTGCCTAAGCCTATTAAGCCCTGCCTCCCTCCACTTGGGGGCAAGCCTCGGAACGTCGTTATCTGTAGGCGCACGCCAAACATTCAGCCGTGGCCCTCTCCTCATCAATTCGGTTCCTCTGAATAGGAGGGAAGATATACGTCCCGTCTTTCCGTCAAACGTTAACGTGAAGTTTCTTCCATGAATTTTTATGGCCTTCTCTTCTTCAAGCCTCAGAGAAGGCATATCTTTGACTCTAACCTTCGGATTCGGAGGAGTCTTGAAGGGAACCTTAAACTGAGCCCAGCCTACCTCATATCCTTTTCCAGCCCATAATGTATCCTCTGCGAGTTTGAATCGTATAGTTAGCCAGTATTCCGCTCCAGGTTTAATTTTGGGCCTTATAAAAGGAATCGTTACTATACAGCTTTCATGAGGCGGAACCGACATCTTTACCAGTCTTCCCCGCTGAATCATATCTCCGTCCTCAGCTATCTCCCAAAAGATATCAAGCGTTTCCAGATTCGTGAAGTCGTATCTGTTGATGATTCGCACTTTGCCGCTTTCCAGATCCACGGGCTCCACCTCGACTGGCTGCTGTATCTTTTTACATTCCCACATAGCTGGTTTGGGCGTACGATCCGGCCATAACAAGCCGTTTATGCAGAAGTTTCCGTCGTTCGGCTCATCCCCGAAATCTCCACCGTATGCCCAATATTCTTTCCCATCCTCGGTTCTTCGTTTCAATCCCTGATCGACAAAGTCCCAGATGAATCCTCCGCAGAGCCGCTTGTATCTTCGGATTAGATTCCAATACTCCTTCAGGTTTCCTGTGCTATTCCCCATGGAGTGGGCGTATTCGCACATGATCAGCGGCCTATCTTCCTCTGGATCCTCAGCCATCTCAGTCAGCTCATCCAAGCTTGGATACATAACGCTTAGGATATCTATGCTTCTCGGAGTCTTCCCTGGGAGATGTATGGCGCCTTCGTAGTGCACGGGCCTGGTTGGATCGTATCCGTGTATCCAGCCCGCGGCGGCCTCATGATTCGGTCCGTAGCCGGATTCGTTTCCAAGAGACCACATTATAACGCAGGGGTGATTTTTGTCCCTTTCAACCATTCTCACGACGCGTTCCATGAACGCGTGGAGCCACTCCGGATCATTAGCTGGCTCTTTCCTATAAGGCACGCATTGAATATTTGCTAATCCGTGACATTCTATGTTCGCCTCGTCAATTACGTAGATCCCGTACTTGTCGCATAGATCATACCAGGCTGGATGATTGGGATAATGCGATGTGCGTACGGCATTAAAATTGAACCGTTTCATGATCTTTATGTCTTTAATCATGGTCTCAACGGTGACTACGTGTCCATGCTCGCCGTCGTGCTCATGCCTATTTACTCCCTTAAGGAGAACAGGGACGCCGTTTATCAGTATCCGTCCATCTCTGACCTCAACTTGGCGGAAACCAACCTTGCAGCTCTCAGCTTCAATAATTTCCCCATCCGCTTTCTTCAACGTTAATACTAGAGTGTATAGATATGGTGTTTCAGCAGACCACTTCTTCGGCTTCCGAACGACGCCCTTAACCTCGAATGCAACTTCATGTCTCGGCTTCAGTCTTTCAAGCTTACGTCTGAGAGGTTCATCGAACACTATGGAGCCATCCTCATCGTAGAGCTGCGCCTCAGTGATAAGCGGCCCAGCCTCGCTATCTGAATAATTTTTGACGTTAACTCTTAGCTTCAGCTCAGCGTCTCTATATTCGCTGTCAAAAATTGTTCTGACGAAGAAGTCCCTTATGTGGATTTTAGGTGTGCAGTGCAGGTAGACATCTCGGTATATGCCGCTTAGACGCCACATATCTTGATCCTCAAGGTAGATTCCGTCACTCCATCGCAGAACCTCAACTGCAACCAGGTTTCTTCCAAGATGCACATAGGGCGTTATGTCAAACTCTGCTGGTAGACGACTGTCTTGGCTGTAACCGACCATATGCCCGTTGATCCAGAC
>JAGGZB010000050.1 GCA_021162225.1 Candidatus Bathyarchaeota archaeon
CGGTAAAATACTTTAATAAAGCCCAAAGCAGAATCTTCAAGAGATCGAAGACCGTAATTGGAAGAAAAGTACAACAGTGCCACCCGCAGAAAAGCATACACATAGTGAATAGGATTCTGGAAGCATTTAAGAAAGGCGAAAGAGACTCCGCTGAGTTCTGGATTAAACTAGATGAAAGATTGATCTACATAAGATATTTTGCAGTTCGAGATAGAGAAGGCCGATATTTAGGAACCTTAGAAGTCACACAGGATATAACTCAAATCAAGAAGATCGAGGGAGAAAAGAGAATATTAGACTGGAAATAACCAAGAATCAATAATTCTTGATGCTTAAGACCCCTCATATCCTCAATCTTCAACAAATTTTGAACTCTCGTCGATGTCGAGTCTCCGACTTAAAGAATCCATAGGATTTCATATCCTTCCAAGCAGGTGTGGGCGTCGATTACCATAGATTCCATACCACACAAGACATGATTCCGTTCCTTCACGTGCATTGGCAGAGAGAAACTCTTTTTGACATCCGTAAAGGTTATTGTTACATACGTGTATAATTCTTCCGTTATCGATTAGGAGAGAAACAACATGAACTCCGCTCATAAGCCTCCCAAGATAACTATTCAGAATGTTGTTGCATCTGCCATGATTAATCAAGAGATAGATCTATATGCCATTGTTAACGCCATCCCCAATGTTGAGTATAGACCCGAAGTCTTTCCGGGCTTGGCCCTTAAGATACAACATCCGAAAAGTTGCGTCTTGATCTTCAACACTGGGAAGATGGTATGCACAGGGGCGAAGAGCGTAGATGAATCTTTTAATGTAGTTAAGAAAGTTGTAGACCAGCTGAAAGAGGCTAACATAATAAGCACGGACAAATTTGAGTTCAAAGTTCAGAACATCGTAGCTTCGGTTGACCTTGGCAATGTAATAATAGATATTGAGAGAGTAGTTTACATGATCAGAAAGAGAATTATGTACGAGCCTGAACAATTCCCAGGGGCAATATACCGCATGGATGACCCCAAAGTTGTCTTCCTAATATTCTCATCTGGAAAACTTGTGTGTGCGGGGGCTAAAAGGGAGGAGGAAATATACAGAGCCGTTGATAAGCTGATCTCGATTCTTAAAGATGTAGGCGGCCTATAACTAAGGCTTCCCTGACTCTTAAACCCCACTTGTTTAACCTTTTTAGCTCTCATTCGGTTTCGCGACGTAACGAAACCTTCTCCGAAAAGCGGAGAAACTTCATGGTTATCGCCAAGCATGCAAGTACGACCATGGATGCAAGTATGAATGAAAGCCTAGAACTTACTTTCTCATACACGAATCCTCCAATGATTGACGCTGGAATGCTAAAGATGGACCAGGCAATGCTAAGGGCAGCGTATATTCGGCCCCTCCTTTCCTTCGGAGTCAGATCTGCCTCTATAGAGGAGTACGCCGCTTCATAAAACGACCAGACTATGGAGGCATAGATCCATAAAAGGAGAACTTGATAAAAACTTCCACAGAAGATGAAGAGAAGATAGTTAAATGAATCGAGCGCCAGCACCACTAATAATACTTTTTTCCTTTGAAACCTATCCAGAATCCTCCCAACTACTAAAAGCTTAAAGGTAAGGCTCACAATATTTCCAGCCGCTATAATAGTCCCCCACTCAGTCGATGTGAGACCTATTTCTTCCTCTGCGTAGACTATCCAGTAAGGTTCAACAAGGCCAAACTCGAAGGACCAAATCGCGTAGGTTAATGCTAAAGCCAGCAAAGGACGCGGCATCGAAATCCATAATTTATAATGTTCCCTGAAGGACTCCACGACTATATTCTTTATGTCTCTAGAATAAGCAATGCCCCCTACACTTTCAGGTCTAGAGAGGGTTTCCTCTAAGAGGAGGAGACGAGCGATGCCGGCAGCTATTCCTAAAAGAGCGGATGCGAAGAGAATCCAGCGCATCGCAACTAGTACTCCTTTCAGATCGACGAGAATCCCTCCAAGATAGGGCATTATCGTCCATGGTAGAGAATTCACGAAGCTGAAGAAGGCGAACGCTACACCTCTATGCCTTTCACTTATGGAATCAGCAAGCATAGCCCAGAAAGCTGGGTCTCCAGCCAGGCAGAGATTCTCAATCACCACGGCTATCGCTAGGAACTGCCAGTTCGGTGCTATTGCCGAGAATATGCGGCTTATGCCAGAAGCAATAGTCATCAGCCCCAGCAGCTTTTTTCTTCCATACAAATCAGCTATACGACCGCCAATTATAATAGAGAAGACATACCCAGCGCTTCCCAATGCTTGAATCAAACCTATCGTAGTCTCCGTGCCTCCAAGCTCAAATACGTACAGAGAGAAGTAAGTGCTTGTCACACTAAGTCCGAGATTCCAAATTAACGTTGTAAAAGTCAAGACTAAATAGTTCCATGTGGCAAACCTTAATAGGCCTCTTCCGGAACTCAAGCGCCTTCACCGATTAGACCCCAAGGCATCTGGTCTCCTGCCCGAGCATTCTAGAAACTTAAAGGTGAATTTCCCTTTCCTAGATTTCAACTTTGCTCAAAAGTAAACTATTATCATCGCCACGCATAGGATTTATAGAACAAAATGAGAGGCACTTTCTCTATCTGCTGAAGAGTCTCGTAACGGACAGTCAGTTCCCCGCTCCAATCCGGAAAGAAAGCCTCATAATCCAATCGGAGAACAAGGAGAAAAATGAAAGGAAGTGAGTTCATTGGATGGTGTCTTGATTACGGTGTGAATTTGTTGGTAAAATCTTTGTTGTAAATGATTTGTTTATAGATGCTCTATTTCTCGCAGTATTCTTGCCAGCAATCTCGGCTCAATTCTAAAGCCTTTGTTTACTAGTGTCATCACAATCTCTTTTGCTTCGGTTCTCCTCAGCAATTTTTCTCTTACAGCCCTCATGATAACGTAGATTGTCCCTTTTACTTTAAGCCCTAACGCTTCAGCCAATGCCCTTCCGCTGGATTCATCAATTAATAGCAACGCGTTGATTTTGCGTGCAAGTACTATCGCCTGCGCTTCTCCGAAGTGGATTTCAAATGCTTGTTCTGTCAGCTTTCGAGAGAGCTCGATTTCTCTTTCGTCTAGTCTCCAGATTCTTATCCAGCCTTGATCCACGCATTCCTTTATGGCGAGGGCGTCACTAAATCCTTCCCGCAGTCCCCTTTCAACCGCTTCCTTATAAACCTCCTCGGGGATTATTACTTCGCCGAAAAGTTTCTTGAGCAGTATGATCCGGCCTATTTTTGAGAGCCATATCAGAGGGCTCGAGTTGGATACGATGGGCAAAGTTTGCTCCTCGCCTAAGCCCTCAAGTCCTCATCTAAATCCTGCTCTGAATACTGAATGAGTATGCCCTTCTCGGCCAATATCCTATAAAAGCTCCATAGGGATACGCCTGCTAGTTGAGCAGCCTTCCAGCCGGTGACTTGTCCCCTCCGATAAAGATCAACAGCATATTCTAAGTTCCTTTCCTTAATGCCACGCTCCAGAATTTCACGTATCAAGGCCGACCTATCCTTTCCCTCCCTCTCTGCTAACTCGCGGAGCTTCCTTATCATTTCACGAGACAATCTTAGGCTGATAGTTTCAGACAAAGAAGACACCGTAATACGAAATATATCAAATGTATCATATAAACTTCGCTGAACCCCGACTTATCCGCTAAAAAGGCAGATTCCCACTCATTCCTTCTCTCAATTAAATAAGTCTCCGAATTCAAAGAAAGTTTTGGAATTTACGGAGGGTTC
>JAGGZB010000095.1 GCA_021162225.1 Candidatus Bathyarchaeota archaeon
ATTTACCTCTTAAACTCCCTATGAGGCTTTCAGCAAGGTCTAGCGCATAATCTACCTGCTCTTCATTAACCTCTATAGATGCCTTAACTAATTTCAGGTCTATGCCAAGCTTCCTAGCATATGAGAGAATTCCTCGAGTATCTTTTGGGAAGCAGCTTCCGCCCCAGCCTAGCCCGGCTCCGAGGAATGAGCTACATATCCTAGAGTCCATCCCTATCCCCTTCATAACTGTGGTAACGTCTGCTCCTCTAAGCCTCCCACATAGCCTTGAGAACATGTTCGCGAAGCTTATCTTCATCGCAAGGAAGGCGTTATTCGCATATTTTATCAGCTCGGCATTAATTGGATTCGTTAGGAGGATTGGCGGCAGCTTATCTGAATAGAAGTCTTGGTAAAGCTCTAGGAGAAGCTTTCCGGACCGTTCGTCAATAGCACCTATAATTATCCTATCCGGGTTCATAATCCCTTTAATGGCGTTACCCTCGTTAAGGAATTCCGGGTTAAAGCATAGACCAAAACCAGAGCCAGCAATCTTACCCGATTCTCTCTCCAACAGCTCCTTCACAAGACCCTCGGTAGTCCCAGGGGGAACGGTGCTTCTCAAGACGACTAAATGATACTCCTTTTTCTTCTTTAGCGCTTTACCAATCTCCCTCACAGCTGATTCAACCTGTGAAAGATCAACGGAGCCATCAGCCCTAGAGGGCGTGCCAACACATATAAAAGTTATATAGCTATCCCGAATAGCGCTCTGAAGATCATCTATAACTATAAGAGAGCCGCAGGAAATCGCTTTAGAAAGTAAGGAATCTAATCCAGGCTCATAGAAAGGAGGTCTACCCTCAAGAATAAGCTTTCTTTTCTCTTCATCTGATTCTACACCATAAACCCTAAAACCTTTATTAGCAAGACAAGCTGCAAAAGTCAGCCCAACATACCCAAGCCCAATAACGGATACGCTGGACATCTCGAACAATAAAAAGTTGGTGAGAATTCTTAAAGATTTTTAAACCCCTTGGACTAAGGGGGCTGGTTGGCAATCGGTAATAGCTAAGTGTCAGGCGAAATACATTAAAAGAGTTTTTAGGAAGGTGCTATGAGAAGCTTATATTGCCTTAACAAGTCGGAAGAGGGGGAAGCGATGAGCGATATAATAGTGACGGGGTGCGCTGGCTTCATAGGCTCGCATCTTTGCGAAAGTCTTTTGAAAGAGGGTTATCAAGTGATTGGGATTGATAACTTTGACAGCTATTATGATAGGCGGTTTAAGGAAAGAAATTTAGCAATCTTAAGAGATAGAAAGCAATTTGAGTTTCTCGAAGCCGATATCAGAGATTTTGATTATTTAAGAAGAAAGATTAGGAACACAGAGGTAGTAATACATCTGGCTGCGAGACCCGGAGTTAGATCATCAATGAAAGATCCTAAGTCGTATGCAGATGCGAACATTTTGGGTACAATCTCGGTTTTGGAACTCGCTCTAAAATTGAATGCTAACCAGTTCATTTTCGGATCTTCTTCATCAGTTTATGGTTTGGATGAAGTGCCATTTAGGGAAGATAGTCCGGCAGATAGACCTCTCTCAGTATATGGTGGAACCAAACGGGCTTCCGAGATAATTCTTCATGCATATAGCTATAACTATGGTCTTCCAGTAACTATTCTAAGATTTTTCACGGTATATGGTCCTAGGGTTAGACCCGATATGGCCATCTACAAATTCGCCAAAGGAATCTTCCTAGGAGAGGAAATCACAGTATATGGTGAGGGTAAGCTGAAGAGGGACTATACCTACATTTCGGACATAGTAGATGGAATCATAAAGGCGCTAAGAAGGAAATTTAGTTACGAAATATTCAACCTAGGATCTGGAAGACCCATTGAAATAATCAGGTTAATCAGACTTTTGGAAAGGTATATTGGGAGAGAGGCTAGAATAAGGTTTGAAGAAAAGCCTAGAGAGGATATGCCAGAGACCTATGCGGATATCTCAAAAGCTAAAAAACTCCTAGGATACGAGCCAAAAGTATCAATAGAAGAAGGTGTTAGGAAATTCGTTAAATGGTTCCTAAATAACATTGAGGAGAACCTTAGGCTATGAAGAAACCCCTAATAAGCGTAATAATGCCCGTGTATAATGAGGAAAAGACTATCAAGAAAGCGGTAGAGAGCGTCTTAAAGCAGACATACAGGGAGATAGAGCTGATAATAATTGATGATGCCTCAATAGACTCTACACCTAAAATCATAAGCGAATTGGCTAAAGAAGATGATCGAATAGTAATGCTTAGAAACTCTGTTAATAGGGGTATAACACATTCACTAAACCGAGGACTACGCAAAGCCTCCGGAAAGTACATCGCCAGGATCGATGGGGATGATTGGTACCATCCTAGGAAGCTTGAGTTACAGATGACCTTCTTAGAGGAAAGGGGAGATTATGGGATCGTAGGGACATTTTATGTACTGCTCACGGGAGATAAAATGGCTTTAAAGATAAACCTTCCGATAACCCACGATGAGATCCTTAGGCAATTGGCTTACAGAAACGCTTTTGCCCACAGTTCTATAATGGTTAGAAAAGATATCCTAGATACTGTAGGCTATTACGATGAAAGATACGAGTATGCCCAGGATTACGACCTTTACTTTAGGATACTTTCAATATCCAAAGGGTATAATATCCCGAAATATCTTCTCTTCCGAAGACTCAAACCCCAAAATAGAAAAACACTAACTAAAAGAACCATCAACAGCATTATGATTCCCCTGAGGTATAGGAAAGTTCTCGGAAAGTATACGCTTTATTACCCGCTCTTAATAAGGCGGGTACTTTCCCTTCTAAGGATACTTGCGCTACCACTTTAATAGCTTAATCAGAAGATTAAAATATATTACAACACAGACAGGTTTATGTAAAAATGCGGCAGCTAAGTAAAGCGGTCATTACGGCTGCTGGTCTTGGCACCAGATTGCTACCTAGCAGTAAAGAAATTCCGAAGGAGATGTTTCCAATATTCGATCTAGGTAAAGGTGGAATACTTTGTGTCAAGCCTGTCATGCACAAAATCTTCGAGAATCTATATGATGTTGGATTCAGAGATTTCTGCATAATAGTTGGTCGGGGGAAACGCTCAATAGAGGATCACTTCACGCCAGATCAGCTATTTTCAAACGTAATTAGCAATAGGATTCGGAGAAAGGTGCGTGATGAGATGCTGGATTTCTACGCGAAGATAAGAAGCTCTAAGATCTTCTTCATAAATCAACCTTCCCAACGAGGATTCGGAGATGCCGTCTTGCAGGCAGAGGCGTTTGTCGGTAACGAGTACTTCCTTTTGCATGCGGGAGATGATCTTGTTCTAAGCAGGGATAACTCGCACCTAACAAGATTGTTCAAAGTCTTTGATGAACTCGGCGGAGAAATAGTCCTACTATCAGAGCGCGTTAAAAATCCAACCCAGTATGGAGTTATCTCTGGAGAGATAATAGACCGCGAGAAAGGCATAGTTGAAGTGAGGGATATAGTCGAAAAGCCTTCAAAGCCTCCATCAGATATGGCTGTCATCGGGATCTACATACTATCACCGAAAATATTCAAGGCGTTGAAAGAAATTAAAGAGGATTCACGTGGAGAGATCCAGCTTACCGATGGTTTAAAGATGGTTTTAGAGGAGAGAGGAGGAGTTTACGCGGTTCTTCTTAGAGATGGGGAAAAGAGGCTGGATGTAGGTAATCCAGAAAACTATTATCAAGCATTGGTTGAGAGTTATAAGTTCTGCACGAAGCTAATCAAAGAGTACTCAGGAAGAACTTAGCAAAAGTTCTCTATGGATTTCAAGTTCCTTAGCGTACGCTTTCTCAAAGGAATAGTTTTTCACAATAAAGGAACGCGCAGTCCTTCCTAGTCTTTCCCTTAAACTTCTGTCCGAGAGTAGACAGATTATCTTCCTGCGAATATCTTCAGGTGTTGGATCACATAGAAGACCGTTGACGCCATCTTCTATTATCTCCCTTATACCCTCCACATTACTCCCGATTACTGGGAGACCGCAAGCCATAGCCTCTAGTAGTGCTTTGGGATGCCCCTCATAGAGGGATGGAAGTATGAATATTTCGGACCTATTCAGTTCGTATGGAAGTTTTTCATGAGGGATCACTCCCATCAAGCGAACATTACTGAAATCTCCTACCTCTTTTCTGACCTCATTCTCCAGAGATCCCGATCCAAAGATGTAGAGTTTAGCATTAGGAATCGTTTTAACGGCTCTAACTAGGGATAGTACGTTTTTCTGTTTTTCGAGCCTACCTACAAAAATTATTCGGTTGGCTTCTTTCGTGATTCCTTTCATGGGCTTGAACAATTCTATATCAACCCAATTTGGGATGACCGTGATTTTCTTTGAGCGGATTTTGTACCTTTGAACAATATATTG
>JAGGZB010000057.1 GCA_021162225.1 Candidatus Bathyarchaeota archaeon
ACTGATTCTAGACCGATTTTTGGAGTAGTGCCTCCCAAGGCATAGGCATGGGTATAATAACGCCAAACAAAAAACACCATCATAACTGAGAAGAAGATAAGCATCAAACAGTTTTTAATGAAAATCCTCTTCTGGACCATCTTAAGACTACTTATGATTTGGAGATTTAAAGTCTTTCTATCTAGAGACTTGTTTGCAATGGAATATAAACTAAACACGCTTAAAAGTATCCAATACTCCTATTTATTAAGCAATTTCTCATTAAGGCTTAAGGGAGCAAGTTATGGGGATTTTTAATGTTATGGTAATACTTTTCGTTTTCTCAGTAATACTTAAATATAGCTCGTGAACACCGTTTCGCTGGGTGATCATGGTGTTCAAAAAACGATTATTGATCGCCGCTCTTATAATGGCAAGCATACTCAATTCCATTCTACTCGGATGCTCCAACTGCATTTCCACCGGTCTATCGATGACATTGAAGAATGCGAATAATAATGATGTAGATGAGAAGCCTCTGGTCATATGCACCACAACTGTTCTGTCAAGCATAGTAATGGATCTAGCTGAGGATGAAGTTTCCGTTGACGTTATCTCTTCTCCAGCCGTATGTCCAGCGCATTATGATGTTAAACCAAGTGATGTAGAGGCTTTCAAACATGCGAGCCTTATACTCAAGCATGGCTTTGAGCCTTGGGTTGAGTATCTTAAGGAAGCCTCCAGAAGCGGAGCCCCAGTAGTCAGAATAAAAGGAGAATGGAACAGTCCGGAAGCTCTTAAGAAGATATACATGAAAGTTTCGAAGGCTCTTAAGGATTATTTAGGCATAGACGTATCAGACAGACTTGATAAAGTCATAGAAAGCATAGATTTAACCGAATCTTGGCTTAGGGAAATATCTAAGAAGGAGGGCTTTGAGGAGAAACCAGTTGTATGCATGCTCTTCCAGAAAAACTTCATAAGCTTTCTAGGTTTTAAAATAGTAGCGGTTTATGGGCCTCCGGAGAAAGTCTCAGCTAGGCAGTATGAATCGATAATAGAGAACGCTACGAGATTTAACGCAGTCTTGGTAATAGATAATCTCCAGAGCGGAACAGAGATGGGAAAGAAGATAGCCTCTGAAGTTGGAGCCGTTGAGGTAGCTTTAACGAATTTTCCGCAAGTAGCGCCTGAATTAAATAACATGACTCAAGTGATGAAATGGAATGCTCAGAGAATGATTGAAGCATTGAAGAACGCGGAGACGATGGGTGAGGTGAACGTCTTAAAGAGGCAGATTGAAACATGGAAGATTGCAACGATTGCCGTTCTCATCATATCAGTTGTGGAAGCCGCCATCATAGCAGCTTTGCTTATGCGACTTAGGAAATAATTACAAAAACTTCATTATTTTTAGAATTTCATGCATATAATCATGAGGAAACAACTCATGCCACCTTTAGAAAACGATATTGTAAATCTTGAAGGAGTATGGGTAGCATACTCCGGATCTGATAGACCTGCAATGCGGAATATAAATTTGAGAGTCTCCGCCGGGAAACTCACGCTGATTACTGGTCCCAACGGCGCTGGGAAAACAACGCTATTAGAGACTTGTCTAGGCTTATTAAAGCCATATAGAGGGAGAGCTTATCTATTTGGCGTGGATACGCGAAGCTGGAGGATAAGAGAAGCAAGGAAGATGTGTAGCTTTGTTCCACAAGACTTTATAAAGCCTCCCTTTGAGGCATACACCGTCAGACGCATTATACAGCTGGGCTTTGCACCCTATAAGTCGATCTTCGAATCATTAACTGAGAAGGAGAATGAAAGAATTCAGTGGGTTTCAGAACTCCTTGGCATCGAAGATTTGCTTGACAGACCTATAGGCACCTTAAGCGGTGGACAACAACAGAGAGTAGTTATTGCTCGAGCTCTATCCAGAAAGCCGAGGGCTCTATTTTTAGACGAGCCGTTCTCAAGCCTTGATAGAGAAGGAAGGAAACTAGTCTCCAAAGTTGTAAGTGAGTATGTCAGGAAGAAAGACGCAGCCGCGATAATAGTCAGCCACGATGTGAATCCCATCATAAAATATGCTGACACCATCGTCAGAATGGATAATGGAAAGATAATATCCGGTGACTGTTATGCTTGAGATTCTTGCTTTAGCTCTTTTAGCGGCTGTTCTAAGCGGAAATCTCTGCGGAGCAGTCGGCTTCTACGTACAACGCCTTAAAATCACAACTTTAAGTTTTAGCGTTGCGCATGCAGCCTTAGCCGGCGCTTCGTTAGGCTTAATTCTAAACTTCGACCCGGTCTACTCAGCAATTGTCTTCGCCATATCCTCCGCCTTGATTCTAGGAGTTATCTTCACTAAGATGCAATATGGTAGAGAGTTGGTGAGCATGGCTATCTTTTCAGCCTCATCGGCCATAGCCCTTTTCGCCATATACATGTCAAACGTTAGAGTCTTAGCTACGGCGTCGATAGCGGTAGTGCTCTGGGGAAGTCTCCTAGCAGTAACAGTTCAGAAATTAATCATACTTGTGCTAGTCCTAATTCTATTTGTACTATACATCCTAGCTTATCGAATGCATATAGACTCTATGCTTTATGATGTGAAATTGGCTGAGGCCGAGGGGCTTAACGTTCAAGCACACATGCTGGCCATGCTCTTCTTCGCCGGAGTGATAATCTCGCTTTCCTTCAGGCTTACTGGAGGCTTTTTGGTATTCGCTCTCCTATACAATCCCGTGGCCGCAGCGCTCCAGCTAACGAGGAAGGCCTACATGCAGCTCTTCCTCTCATCTACATTGGGGGCAGTCTCGGCCTTAACAGGACTCGTCGTAAGCTATGCTTTAGACTGGCCTGTAGGAGCAACTATAGCGATAGTTTCATCCACAATCCTTCTACTAGCATACCTATTCAAGACAGCCACAGAAATGGCGAGAAAGAGAAAACTTAGAAATGTTTAGAAGACTTCTAAAAAATGTTGGTGGGCCCGGGGCGATTTGAACGCCCGACCAACAGGTTATGAGCCTGTCGCTCTAACCAGGCTGAGCTACGGGCCCATTATCTCTCCAAAAAATATTTTCCAAACATTATTACTTAAGGATTTTCCTTAGGGAATGATTCGGATGTATTTGATAAACAAGACTCACCATCTTTATGGCGGGATCTTGAACGTGTCTTATTCAGTATTCTCTGCAACAGGAAAACACCAAGAAATAACATTTTTGGTTAATGCTTAAAATTTAAATATATGGGAAGAACTCAGAATAAACGGTGCCGCCGAAGGTCTCGCTGACTGAGCCGCCGTTCACGCAAGTGGACGAGAGCTCAGCTCGGTAGAGCAGCGGACAATGAGGCTGCGGCCTCGTTGGCTGAAGCTGTTAACCCGAAGGTCGACGGTTCGAGTCCGTCCGGCGGCGCCATAACCCAACCGTTGACACCCTCCTCTTATTTTCGTTTTCTGAAGTAGAGTAGGCCGTTCTGGTCTGTGCATTCATATTTGAAGCCTGCCTCCAGCAGCTTAATTATCTCATCCTTTGTCGCTGCGACTTTGACTATGTATTCCTCGTCTTGGAAGTCTACGAGCTGCGTGTATTTTATGGTGTTCTTGATGTTTTTGTGGCCTAGGACCCGCATTACGTGCAGGATGTCCTTGGTCTTCGCGTATTCCATGGTGGCTTTCCAGTGTCTTAATGTGTGGAAGGTTATCTGTTGCAGTCTTGGGTTTCCGAGTTTATGGGCGATTCTCCTCCTCTGTCTAGCGAATACGCTCCTCATGTTCCGTACTGAGCTGTAGCGGCTGAAGATGTATTCGCCTTCGCGTGGGAGGCTATTCAGCATGCCGAGCAGCTTGCTGCTTATTTTGAATATTCTGGCGTGGCTCTTCTTTTTTGGGTCGTTGATTCGGATCTTCATGTTCTCGAAGTCTACGTCGCTCCATCTGAGCCTGTAGACCTCGCCCGATCTTGCGCCGGTTTCCTTCATTATTTGGAGGGCTGCGGCGATATGCTTGCTGCATCCGGCTATCAGGTCATCTATCTCCCTTTCGAGGGGGATGAAGGGGATCTTCTCCGGGACTGTTATCTTTGGCGGGGACCATTTTATCCCGGCCCATCGGGCGAACAGGCTGTAGGCACGTATAACGTTTGCTTTTCTGCTTGGACTCCATCCGTCCTCTTCGGCGATGATCGCCTTAACGCTCTCGGGGTTAAATAAGTCGGCGCCCATCCGCATCAGCCTAGTGAGTATCTCGCTTCGAGACTTTATGGTTTCATCCGCATAGCCCTGCTTCTTCATCCACCATAGAAATTCTATAATCTTGCCCCTGACCGTCATCTCGGACAGGGGGACTGTGGTCTCCCGCGTCTGAGGGCCCGATTCCGACTTTTCCTTTTCCACCTCCAATTTTAAGGCTCGGAGGGGCATCTCTCCGGCACTAAAGCTTATGTCGCTGTGAACCTTTAAGGTTTGTCGCACTCTCGGATCCGTAAAGCGATAGCCGCAGTCGCGGCACAAGTAGCGTTGAACCTTTCTGCCGTTAGCTAGCTTGCGTTTTCCATCCTTGAAGAGCCTCTTGGAGCCGCAGAGTGGACATTCAATCATTTATGATCCTCATAGGCAGCCGTAGAATGTGCTCTTCGATTGGGATCAGACCGCGGTGTTCACGCAGCCACTCTAGGATTTCTGGCAGCTTGTTTTCGGGGCCGATAAGATTCAGCACTTCGTATCTGCGCGTTTTTTGGTTGTAGAAGACGCGGATCATTTCCGCATCGCCTCGATTGGAATTCTGAAGTGGCTGTCTCTTCCAGCGCTGACGTATTCGCCGCCCAACTTGTTCCTTGCGATGTCTGCTAGTTCGCTGAAGAGTTTTGAGCCGAGAAACTGTTTCGGCTTGACGATGACGTGATCGCCTGAAAGTTCAAGGCTGATTTTGTCGATTAGCTCGTTTGGGAACATCTTCTTTGCGCGTTCTATGATCTGTATGGGCTGCTCTATGATGCCGCTTGCAGCCGCGAAGGCCCATGCAACTGGTTCCTTGTACTCGCTGAGCTTCTCAGGCTCAAGCCTGCCGGCTATCATGATGCGGCTGAGCCTTCCATCCTTATCGGCGATGACTTCATAGTTGAAGCCATGCTTCTCCTTGATTTTCTCGAGGACTTCGCGGCGAAGCCAGTCAACCGCCGAATTGTCAACTTTAACTGTGAGGTTGCTGAAGGGGACGAACTCGACTGACTCGCTGAAGAGCCTCACATAGCCGACGGGCTCATCCTTATACTCGAGAACCTCATAGACGCTTAGGGCCTCGCGGATCTTCTGTGCCGCCTGCTCAAGACAATCCGCAAACTCAGCTAGTGCTTTAAGCATCAAATACTCACAACTATATGGGGGTGTGCCTCTCATCTCCGATCACCTTCTGGGCGTCTGGGGATGGGAGGCATGCCCCCACCCTCCAGCCCATGAGTCTCATTCTTCACGCTCCTTCTTTCACGAGTTTAATTTCGAAGTCCCTAGCGTAGAGACTCTGCAGTCTCTTCCCATACTTCTCCAGCTCCTCAGGCGTCATGATGATGTGGTATTCCGTGCCTTCATAGACGCTATGGAGAAGTCTCCCTGCTCGCTGCGCTTCTTGGCGGCGACTGCCAAACAGCATGTCATACTCTATGACGGTTCGTAGTTCTGGCAGGCTGATTCCCTCATCGAAGACTCTAGAGACGATCAGTCGCTTGTATTTCTCAACCATTTCGAGCCGCTTCCTGACTGAGTGCACGCCATACACATAGGGTATTCCAAGGGTCTTTGCGGCTTCTTTTCCAAGCGCGACGGTATCACAGAATATGAGCATGGGCGCCGGTAACTTCTGGACGAGCCTCTTTAACGTCCAGAGCTTTGCTGCTGAAATATGCACGTAGACCGGTGGCTTTCTGATCCATCCTTCCTCTACAAGCCTGTTCCAGTCGCTTCCGTAGGGATAGCCGCCCAGCAGGTAAATGAGTTCGCTGTGTCCGTCTTCTCGCCAAGGTGTTCCCGTAAGCGTAAGTCGGTAATCCGCATCTAGAAAGGCTAATCGGCTGTATGAAGGTGCTGGGTAATGATGGCCCTCATCAAAGATTAGTAGTCTCCATTTTCTACGTGCAAGCTTGTCTAGCGCTGTCTGATAGGTCGCGACTATAATGTCTCCTTCAGTTTTTCGTTCTCCTGAGTATTCTCCTATTCTGGGGCCTGTTAGGTGTTTCTTGAGTGCTCTGACCCACTGACCGACAAGCGTCAGGCTTGGAACAACGATGAGCGTCCTGTCTGAGACTGCTGAGATGGCGGCTATCGCCGTGAATGTTTTTCCACCGCCGAAGGGAAAGAGGAGGGTCATGGAGCCGTGACGCAGCCAAAAATCCAGCGCTTCTTTTTGGTATGGGCGGAGCTGTATGTCGGTCTTCCATTTCCAAGTTGCCTTTACCGGTTTTGGAGTCCACGGGATCACTCCGTCCTTTATGAGTTTCAGGGAGAGACTCACAAGCCTACCGGCTTTTACTCTTATGCCTTTTCCGCGCTCTCGCCTCAATAGATCCGACCTGTAGCGCTTCCATGCCTCCCCGAGCTCCTCCTCGCTGCCTACAAGATAGCCCTGCTCAAGCCTGAGAGTTTTAAACTTGGCTTCCAGGTCAAATTCGCCTTTCAGCTCGTCAGGTATGAGGCCAGCCCAGAGTGCGAATCTGTCTACTCGATAGACATAGAAGGATTCGTTCTGATTGACCAGCCAACCCGCACGGATACCGGTCCATTTAGGCGTTATCAGAAGCGCGTGGTCATCCTGCTGGATTACAATGTAGGGCTTCTCCATGAAGACGTTGAAGGACTCGTCGTCACCCTTCGCGTAGACGCTCATGTCGCCGTA
>JAGGZB010000100.1 GCA_021162225.1 Candidatus Bathyarchaeota archaeon
CACCAACTATCACGTTTAATCCAGAATCCCTCATGTTCTGTGCCTGTGCATGTCCTTGACTGCCATATCCAATGACCGCTATAGTTTTATCTTTAATTGGATCTAACGATGCATCTCTATCAAAGTATATCTTCACCATTCTTCAACCACCTCCAACTAAATCCTCCTATTCTCAGCCTCATACAATCTATATTTTACTCCATTTTTGTGGATTTCATTCCTCTAGGAAGCGCGGTTATGCCCGTTCTTGCAAGCTCCTTTACGCCGAAAGTCTTCATAAGCTCTATGAACGCTGTTATCTTCTCCGAGCTTCCAGTCATCTCAACGATTAATGAATCATGCGCTACGTCGACTATCCTCCCCTTAAAGATCTCTGTATAGTTTATCACATCTGATCTGACTGCTGGATTTGGAGTATTGATCTTGATCAAAGCTAGCTCCCTCGATACGGTGAATTCGGGATCTAAGATGCTTACCTTAACTACGTCGAGGAGCTTATTTAATTGCTTAACTACCTGCTCAACTACTTTCTCATCGCCCTTTATAGTCACTGTCATCCTAGCTAGGCCTACCTGCTCAGACTCTCCGACGGTTATTGTTTCGATGTTGAATCCCCGCCGCCTAAACATGTTTGAAACTTGATACAGCACGCCGGGCTTATGCTCAACGATCGCAGAGATTATATATCTTTCCTTCGTCTCCATCCTCATCGCTCCTTAATTATCTTCGTGATCTCCTCTCCCGGAGGAACCATTGGGAAGACGTTTTCTTCGGAGGAGATCGGAACATCTATTACCGTTGTAACATCGCTCTTCAGAGCTTCCTTAACAGCATTTCTGAACTCCGAAAGCGAACCCACGTAGATTCCTTGGGCTCCAAAGGCCTCTGCTAGCTTGACGAAGTCGGGTGTTTTGCCTAAATCTATTGATGAGTACCGCCTATCATAGAAAAGTCTCTGCCACTGGGCAACCATACCCAAGAACCTATTATCCATTATTATGACGATCACTGGAATCTTCTCAGTCACGGAAGTCGCTAAGTCCTGCTCGGTCATAAGAAAGCTTCCATCCCCCGCTATGTCCACAACCGGCACGTCTGGACAAGCAACCTTTGCCCCAAGTGAGGCTGGGAACCCAAAGCCCATAGTTCCAAGCCCTCCGGAGCTTATGAAGGTCCTCGGCTTGTACGTCTTTAAGTATAAGGCAGCCCACATCTGGTTCTGCCCAACCTCAGTCGTTATTATCGTATCTGTCGGCAATAGCTTTCGAAGTTCCTTCATCAAACGTGGCGGAGATAAACCCTCTTTTTCGCTCATCTCCTCATGTTGCTGCTTAAGCTCCCTAATCTTCTTCATCCAAGCCGTTCTCTCCCTTTTCTTAATTTTTCGAAGTAAACGTTTGCGTATCGCTTGCAAAGCTCTCTTAGCATCTGCAACTATAGGCACATGCGGCTCAATATTCTTGCCGATCTCCGCCGTATCTATGTCGATGTGTATTATCTTTGCGTCTGGACAGAACTTCTCAGTCTTTCCAGTCGTTCGATCTGAAAAACGCGTTCCAACTGCAAGTAGAACGTCGGCCTCGGAGACTATGAGGTTAGACGCTATGGTTCCATGCATGCCCAAAAGCCCAAGAAAGAGCGGATGATCCTCAGGCATGCATCCTTTCCCCATCAGAGTTATCGCAACGGGCGCCTGTAGGAGCTCAGCGAGAGCCACAAGCTCAGAGGAGGCGCCGGAAGCGATTACTCCTCCGCCGGCTATTATGACGGGTCTCTCGGCATCAGCTAGGAGATCAGCCGCCCTCTTTACTTGAAGCGGATGTGGATCATAATTCGGCTTATAGCCCCGAATATTAATGTCGTGATCAAATTCAATGTCGTCAGTCTCTATCTGTGTATCTTTAGGTATATCCACGAGCACAGGCCCGGGTCTTCCACTGAAAGCTATGTGAAAGGCGGCCTTAACAATTCTCGGAATCTCCGAAGCCTTCGAGACCTGGAAGCTATACTTAGTTATCGGCGTAGTTATTCCCACTATATCCACTTCTTGGAAGGCATCCTTGCCAATCATTGGCCTAGGAACCTGACCCGTGAAAGCCACTATCGGCGTTGAATCCATATATGCATTCGCTATTCCTGTCACTAAGTTCGTTGCTCCAGGACCCGAAGTAGCCATGCACACCCCGACTTTCCCGCTTGCCCTTGCATATCCATCAGCTGCATGAGCCGCGCACTGCTCGTGTCTCATCAGTATATGCCTAATATCCTTGGCATCGTACAGTACGTCATGAATTGGTATTATTGCTCCTCCCGGTATTCCGAATATGACGTCTACATGTTCTCTCCTTAACGATTCTATTAGAGCCTTAGCTCCACTCATCCTAGTCATCCATTAAACCTCCTCGATCCTCTCCAACAAAAAGATTGATAAAACAGGTTTTTCCAAGAATCAGCACATTCCTTAGGAGTGCCTAGTAGATTCTCTGTGGAAGACGTTGATTCACTTGGGGAGGAAGCGACTCCTCCATACCCGGCTATCCCTCACTTGTCTGCCCTCCGAAATGGCGAAGCACCAAAGAACCTATTAGGTACATGCTTATAAGCTTTTTGAAGGCTTTTCGTTCTCACATGTGCATTATGATTGCTCATCAGTAGATTCATGCCCTTCAGCATCGCCTCAACGCTCGCCATCACTATATCGCCGTGAGCGCCCATGGCTGTAACAACACGATCTCCTCTGCTAAGCCTAACAGTCACTTCCACAAGAGCATCTGTCCCACCCGTGATTGCCTTTACATGATACTCTTCAAGGCGGATAGGCTCAACCGCGGAGACAGCTCTCCTTATGGCTTGGATAGCTGCATCTACAGGTCCGATTCCCGTAGCGGCTTCGGTCAAGTGATTATTGCTAAGCTTCAGCTTCACGGAAGCCGTCGGCGTGACTCTATTTCCCGTCACCACCGTTAACTCTTCAAGCTCGATGACATTAGTTGCTGGAAGATCCATCACGGATTCAGCTATAGCATACAAGTCAGCGTCAGTGATGAGTTTTCCTTTATCCCCTAATGCCTTCACTCTATTGAAGATCTCCAATAGCTGCTCCTTGTTTGGATGGAGTCCCATCTCCTCAAGAGCCGCCTTTATTCCACGTGAACCGGCGTGTTTTCCGACTGCGAGTCTTCTTTTTCTTCCAACGATCTCCGGAGGTATGGGCTCGTACGTTGAGGGCTCTGAAAGGATAGCGTGTGTATGTATTCCGGATTCGTGGACGAATGCATTTTCTCCGACTATTGCCTTATTCGGCTGAATAGGCGTGTTAGTCAGCCTCGAGATTAAAAGGGAAGCGTCGTAGATCTTCTCTGTTTTTATGGAGGTTTCAATATTATAG
>JAGGZB010000005.1 GCA_021162225.1 Candidatus Bathyarchaeota archaeon
CATACATAAATACTGCATGCCCAAGAATCTCAATAGACGAAGCAGCGGCCTTCCGCCAGCCAGTCTTAACGCTGAAGGAAGCATACGTCATGCTTGGGGAAATGTCATGGGAGAAACTTTTAGAGAAGGGAATAATCTAATTCCGGAAGGATTCGAAGCGTCCTTGAGTCAAGGTAGACTAATGAAAAAGAGGCACTTAGCAATTCTACTGTCACAGTTAAAGCCGAACCCAAAGCCCAAGCTAAGATGGGAAGCCTACACCATAGATGCTGAGAGCGCCGCTGAGATAGCATACATCGCTTTCCTCAATGGAGATATTGAAGGCAAAAAAGTAGTGGATCTAGGCTGCGGCTCCGGAATACTCGGTATAGCAGCCTCCTTACTCGGAGCAAGAATGGTCCTAGGCATAGACATAGACAAGTCAGCAGTGAAGACGGCGGCTCTTAACGCGAAGATGGTGAATGCGAAGATGGAGCTAGTGGCCGGAGACATAGAATGTATAATTGGAGAGTTTGACACAACGCTGATGAATCCGCCCTTTGGCACATGGAAGAGAGGAGCCGACGTAAAATTTCTAAAGAAAGCCCTACAAATCTCCAATGTTGTTTACTCCCTACATAAACGAAGCAATCCAGTCAGAAGATTCTTAAAGGAAAAGATGCCTAAAATAATGGGCAGAATAGACTGGAGGAAAGAGATGGAGCTGATTATCGGAAGAGTATACTCCTTTCATAGGAAAAGAAGATATCGCGTTTCAGCCGACTTATATAGGATAACGCGGTTGAAGACTGAAAAATAGCAAGACTAATATGGAAGCTAAAAGGAGGATTTTAGAGAAGACACATAGGATCCACAAGAAGTGTTATTCGATGAATGAGATTAGAAGCAGCGGCCACTTCGTTGTTCCCGGAGAGAAACTCGGAGTCATTGAAGAGTTCATTCCAAACTCTGGAACATATGTAGATGATGGATACATATACTCGTCTCGGATAGGCTATGTTCTCATAGACTTCGCTAATAAGAAGATCTCAGTCTATCCAGCGGCGCGTAGCGTAAGCGTACCAAAGGTTAACAGCACAGTTATAGGCTGGGTTACAAGCGTTCAGGATTCTCACGCAACAATACGTATAATAAAGATTGGAAAAAAGTTTCTGTCAGGATTCTTCACGGGGATTATACACATAGCGGATGTAAGCCGCCGATACGTCGAGAACATGTATGACGCCTTCAGGATAGGAGACCTAGTCAGGGCGAAGGTCATAAGTAATAAAAACAATACTTATCATCTCTCAACAAAAGAAGCGAACCTAGGTGTAATCTACGCTTTTTGCTCGCAGTGCGGGGGACTCCTAATTAAACGGAGAATACTTAAATGTGCGGCTTGCGGAAGTATTGAGAAACGCAAGACCGCATCAGATTACGGAAGAGCGTTACTCTAAATGGGGAATAGATATGCGCTTAAAAATACTTCAAAGAACTCCTCAGAAGCTGAAGCTCGAGATTGAAGGAGAAGGACATACAATCCTTAACCTTCTAGAATCCACTCTCCTAGAAGATGAGAATGTCGAGTTTGCAGGCTACCACGTACCTCATCCTCTATTCCCAAACTCGATACTCCTTATTCGAACGAAAGAAGGAAAGAAGCCAGAGGAAGCACTCATTGAAGCTCTTGAAAAGATGAGGCAGAAAGGAAAGGAGCTCAGTCAAGAAGTAGAGAGAGCCTTCAAGGAGTGGGAGAAAAAGAAGAGAAGCAGCTGAGAAGAAACAGCACTCTCCTTGACGTAAGCTCCTGTCAATTACGGAATCTTTATGCCCTCAGCTATTCTTTGAAGGAGGATCTTCCATGAATCCTCAAGTCTCTCTGAACTGTTAAGGATTCGAAGCATCTCCCTCAGAGACAAGAGGCCGGAAATCCACGCGTAGACTATGAGGGCCTCGGCAGCGTTCGCCTGCCTATGTCTATCCATCCTGAAAGGCAGCATCTTTCTGAGGCCGGATTTCCTTAAGGCTGATGCAAGCGTGCTGTTATCCAATTTGCTGCCTACGGGCTTGCCCTTCCTAAATGAGAGAGCAAGTGAATAGACGAAGTTTACGAAGGCGTCCCCCAAAGCGGCTAGATCTCTGTCTGTCATAATATCCGCTAAGCTCAGATACTTGTCAACGAACGGAAAATCTGAAGGTTTAAATAAAGAGTTTAGATCATGCATGAGAGTCCCCCTATAGAAGAGGAGACGACTTGAGATAAAGCTTTCATAACTGAGTGGGCAAGGTAAAAATGTAGTCTCTGAATTATCGGCGTTGAGGAAGAGTCATGAAGCGAACGATCATACTTAAGGTAAACAGCGAACGGCCTGAAGCGGATAAGATTAAGGCGGCAGCGAAGATAATACGTGAAGGCGGACTGGTAGCCTTCCCAACGGAGACCGTCTACGGTCTTGGAGCTGACGCCTTGAACCCTGAAGCCGTTAGGGGAATATACGCGGCCAAGAGGAGACCCCTAGACAACCCCATAATAGTTCATATATCAGATAAGAGGGACTTGTATAAGCTAGCGAGGGAAGTTCCGGAGAATATTGATGAGCTTACGCGTCTTTGGCCCGGGCCGCTAACCATAATCCTGAAGGCTTCAGAGGCTGTTCCAAGGGAGACTACGGGAGGGCTGGATACCGTGGCCATAAGGATGCCGAATCATAAGGTTGCGCTCGCCTTAATCCGAGAGTCAGGGGTGCCGATAGCGGCGCCGAGCGCGAACCTAGCTGGGAGGCCAAGCCCAACGACAGCTGAGCATGTGAAACAAGACCTTAATGGAAGAATAGATATGATTCTAGACGCTGGGCCTACTAGGATAGGTGTGGAATCAACCGTTGTAGATTTGACGTCTAAGCCTCCCCAGATTCTTAGACCTGGAGGATTCCCATTTGAGGATCTGAAACGCATAATAAAGGATCTTAGGCTTCACCCTTCAGTAACGGCGGATAGAAAGGTCTACATAGAACGGCCGCCTTCTCCGGGTATGAAGCACAGGCATTATGCTCCCAAGGCTAAACTGATCCTTGTTGAGGGGAGAATGGAGGCTTTGGCAGACAAGATTCAAGAATTAGTGGACAAGTATAGCTGCGAGGGGAGGAGAGTAGGCGTATTATCCACGGATGAGAACAAGCATTTATACAGAGCCGACGTGGTGAAGTCTCTGGGAAGTAGAAAGGATCCGGCATGCATGGCGAAGAAGCTCTTTGGGTTGCTGAGAGAGTTCGATGAGGAGAAAGTTGATGTGATAATTGCCGAGGGAGTTCCGATGAGGCATCTCGGCTTAGCGGTCATGAATAGGCTTAGGAAGGCTTCAGGCTTCAACATCGTAAAGGTTTAGCTAGGCTTCCTCTACGTCTTCTATTCCCTTTTCCGTGATCTTGAACTTAACGGGAACCTCCGGCAAGTATGGACTATCTATGACCCTTGCAACCCTAACGTTCTTACTACCCTTCCGTAGGAAAACTCTGTGGGTGCATGCGTGAGCCATAACGTTTCCTCCGGCTGGAGTGTTGGGATCTCCAAAAAACGCCGTTGGATTAGCCTGAACCTGATTAGTTAATACAACAGCGATGTTGTAAGCTTCGGAGAGGCGAATGAGCTTGTGGAGATACTGGTTTAGCTTCTGCTGTCTCTCCGCTAAATTCTCGCGGCCAACATACTCTCCTCTGAAGTGGCTGATCATGCTGTCTATCACCACGAGCTTTATATTGTTCTCGGGAACAAGCGTGAAGAGTCTATCGATCAGCAGGCATTGATGACTACTATTGTAAGCCCGTGCAACTAGAATGTTATCTGCGACGGCTTCGGGATCCATGCCCCTGGAAGAGGAGATCTGATATATGCGTTCAGGCATGAAGGTTCCCTCAGTATCAATGAAGGCCACGTTTCCGTTCAGCCCTCCCTCCCCGAAAGGTAGCTGTGCGGTTACCGAAAGCATGAGGCACAGCTGGGTTTTCCCAGATCCATACTCGCCTATGAACTCCGTTAAGGCTTGAGTCTCAATTCCTCCTCCAAGAGCTTCATCAAGCCTCTTACTTCCAGTCGTGCATCTCCTCATATTCTTTCTCTTCTCGTAGAATTCCTTAGCCGTTTTGAAATCCGCACTTATCATGTCCCTTGCGGCTTTCTGTATCTTGAGTATAGTGTTGAATCCTATGTTTGTCTTCTCCATGATCTCGCCTGGAGGAGTGACGGCTAGTGCCTCTATAGTTGTATATCCGGCCGCTCTAAGCTTTGAAGCTATGGAAGAGCCTATCCCATCAAGCGATTCAAGATCTTCAGACATTAAGTATATCTCCATTCAATATCTTTGGATGAGATCTCCTCCCAGCACTTATGACAGATCGGCAGCCTCTTCCCATTGAACATTATGTACAGAACTATGTCGGTGTTTGAGCATTTCTTATTCCAAGGATTCATGCACTTCTCCGCAGTAGCCAATACTATCCGGTTACTTTGAGGCTGCCTCTGCCTTCTCAAGCATGTTCGCCTCTCTTCATCCGTCAAGGACTCTTATCGGGTCGTATTTAAGCAGTCTGTGAAAGTTTAGGGGGAGGGGGTCTACGTTAGAAATAGGCTACTGGTCAACTAACCTCTTCACATTCTTGATCTTTTCTAAAAAATCTATGAAGTATCTAACAATGGCGTGATCCACGTTTATCTGGTAGGTTCTAGGCGTGAATGGATATTCCTTAACCCATCCTAGCTTTACGAGAGTCTTAAGGTGCTCTCCAACGGTAGGGGTCCTCAAGCCCGTAACCCTAACAAGCGAGTATTTTGTATATGCCTCTTTAGGATGAAGTGCAAGGTGGAGGAGGATCCTAAATTTACTCCCGCCTCCAAACCCGTCTTCGAGTTCTCTCCATATGTTTCTTCTCTTATTCATTGACTACTTCCTTCTTCAGTCTCTCCATAAGGCTGCTGAGAAACTCTTCGAGATCCGTAAGGGACGCTCCTGAAATTCCCAGCTCCATTAAGGACTTCATGTCGATGATTCCCCGATATATAAGGTCTTGCACGGTCTCCTCAAATCTTTCAGTAGGCTTAAAACCGAACTCTTCACAGATAACTTCGTAGCTTCTGCGTAGTTCTCGAAGGCCAATATAGGCCGATCTGCTTGACTTTAAGCTACGCGCCAATGCCAATAGAATCATCTTACCATTTCTATCTAGGCTCATTATATCCTCAGATGTTATGGATGGATTTATCTCGCTGTAGACCTTCCTTACGTGATCCGGAAGGACTCTGTCAAAACCCCTATTTTCAGCTAGGTTTCCAGCATAATATAGCAGATCCAGCCCTACTCGTATATCCCCGTTGATAGGCGGGCTTGCCGTGATTTCGCTTACGAGATCCAATGTTTCTTCATCAACTACTCCGGGATTAAAGGCTTCCTCAACCCTGTTCGAGAGTATCTCTCTAACTTGCAGGTCTGTGTATCTTGGAAATTCTATCACCCCGATTCCGAGTGTAGATTTCTCTCTGGAATCGAGGAAGCTATGCCAGCGTAAGGATTTGGCGATGAATATCTCGCCGATTATAGGCGATGGCTTCCCCGGACTGGCTTCCATAACGCGGGTTAAGTCATAGACTATATGCTCCTTAGGGTTGATCTGAACAAAGTAATCTATCTCGTCGAAAGTTAACAGGGCGAAGATGCCTTCTAACCTTAAGTATTCGATGAGCTGCTGGATCATCTCCTCCGGGCTCAAGCTCCTCGTCGAGATCTTAGAAGTCAATTTTCTAACAAGGTTTCTGAAGAGAACATAACGTGTCGTCCCGTCTACCTTACAGTTCACATATACATGTTTCAGGTTAACGCCTTCCCTCTCCGCATACTTAACAAGCTGCTCTCCGAATCTTATAGTCGTACAAGTCTTTCCTGTTCCAGTTGGACCTATTATCTGAATAAACCTCGGATACGTATTTTTAATATTCTTTATCATCGCGTCGTAGATTGAGTGGAGAATACGTAGCTGCTCCTCCCTGTAAGGGAGCTTCTTAGGAATATAATACGGCGAGAGCTTGTTCCTATCCTTAAAGATTCTGCTGGACAACCGGATCAGCCTGCTCCTAAGACATACATCTGCCTTAACGTTGTGTTCGGGAATACTCTGAAAACTAATCGAATAAGTAGAGTAGCGGTTTAAAAAGGCTTTGTTGAGGCTCATGAGTAGAGATAAATCTATAGGAGATCCCTGTAGTGGCGGAGCAGAGTTTCTAATCCCGTCTCGATGGCTTTCATCTCGCCAAGAAATTCGCCAGTTATCTCCTCAGATGGAAGGAATATGGTCTTAGAGTTCGGCACCGGCTCTTGGGGGACATTCACCATGCCTTTTAATGGCTTATAGTCAAACCGCATCTCTGGAATTCTCTCGTCAAGTGGATAATGCATGCATGACCATCCGCCGTTCGGGAGCTGATTATCCATGAAAGTGAAGATTGCCACCAGCCTTGCTATTTGATAGGCGTCATTTATCTGCTCCTCCGTACCCTTACCACTTCTAACTAATACCCTGAGAAGTTCGCCGGCTCCCCAGCCAACTTTACACTTGGATGGCCAAAGGTAAGTGTATAGGGGCATTGTTTTCTCAAACTCGAGAAGCTCTAGGGCTGCATCCAGATATGGACGGGCGCTAGCCTCGGAATATCCCCATTTATGCCTCATCGTATCATAGAGAAAAGCTAGATACGCCATGCATGTTCCAACATGCCAAAACTCTTGTTTAGGATCCTTGTTATTCACAACTTTTGTGATCTTCTCCCCCGGCTTTACATCGGTTATAAGCATGCCTTCAGGAGTCATCTGCGTATACATTACTCCGTCTCTACGCATGTAATCCTCATTCGCCTTAACTAAGTTGTATATCCAGTCCCCGGCTTTCACGGCTTGTTCTCTCATGTCAAGAGCGATCATCAAGTGGCCGAAGAAGCTCGTGTTGAGAGAACCTATGTAGGGTTGTTCTTCAATCTCATCGGGATCCTCGCCTATGTAATGAAACACTCCTCCGGAGCGGTGTTGATACTGAAGAATGCGTCCTATAACGGATTCATTCCTAGCCAGTGGATGGTTGATCCACGCCGCTACCTTAAGGAAGGTTAATGGCCTATAAACTCTCTGGAGGATCTTATAGGTGTAATCTTCTTCATCGAAGTAGAAGTCGCCGTTAGGTCTGAGAGCGTTTTCAGCCGTCCAATCGAGTATCTGAAAGAGGATCTCACGATCCACACCAGCTGCATAAAGACCCCAGCAAGTCTTGTGTATGTACTCTAAGCTTCGTTCCTTCATTATAGGGCCGTTCGGAGCTCTTCTTCTAAGCAGAAATCCGCCGCCCTGCTGAATAGAGATTTTAATAGCGCTTAATAAGTGCTCCAGCTCTAAAATGCGTTTCTCAATCTCGGATTTCGAAATTATTCAGATTCACCTCCAAAAACTTGGGTATAATGCAATATTTATCTCCATGTGATTTAACGTTTAGCATCCTTCAAAAAGCGTTGCTCAGCTCATTCCCTAAGCCTAAAGAGGCTTCCAGATGATATGCCAGTATTTCTGGGAGGCCGGATGCTACTTTAGGTCTTCAAGCGGTCTAGCATGAATAGCTCTTGGTATCGTAAGAGTCCTCGGCCTCTCAACAGGAGCCGCCCACCTTACAGCATTCTCGATTACGCGTAGAACCATTCTATTATGGTATATCGGATAAGTCTCATGTCCAGGTCTGAAGTAGAAGATCTTTCCCCGGCCTCGATAGAAGCAGCATCCGCTTCTGAAAACTTCACCGCCCTTAAACCAGCTTATGAAGACTATCTCATCTGGCTTTGGAATGTCAAAGAACTCGCCGTACATCTCCGTCTGTTCAATCTCGAAGTAGTCTCCAATATCTTCAGCTATCGGATGCCAGGGAGAGACAACCCACAAGCGTTCCCTCTGTCCATCTTCTCTCCACCTAAGACTACAGCTCGTACCCATAAGCCTCTTAAATATCTTTGAGTGATGTGCCGAGTGAAGAACGATGAGGCCCATTCCATCACACGTTATTCTATGATGTATCTTCTCAACTATGTCATCGCGTACTCTGTCATGGGCCATGTGGCCCCACCAGATGAGGACATCCGTACTGTTTAGAACATCATCGGTTAATCCATGCTCAGGCTCTTCAAGCGTCGCGGTGCGCGTCTCTATTCCAGACCTCTCATTCAAATATTTCGCGATTGCCTCGTGAATCCCCTCCGGATATATCTCAGCTACGCTTGAATCTTTCTTTTCATGAAGGAATTCATTCCAGACGGTGACGTGAATAGTCTTATCCGTCATTAAGATCACCAAGAGGGGTATTTCTATGAGACCGCAAATAACGCTTTCCGTGGTCTTAAAGAAGCTTAGGTTTGATCGTATGCCCGGTCGTCTTTAAAACGGAAGGTATAAATTTGACTCGTCACTATGAATGGATATCTCGGAGTGAGTAGGCAGTGGCATACAAGTATATGGCCCAAGCTTGGAGGAAGCCAGATTCATCCTACGTAAAAGAGATAATGCAGAAAAGGCTAATTGAATGGCGGAAACAGCCAGCCATCATAAGGATCGAGAAGCCGACGAGGATAGATAGGGCTAGGAGGCTTGGCTATAAAGATAAACCAGGATACGTCGTGGTCCGCGTCAGAGTTAGAAGGGGAGGGCTGAGAAAGCCGCGTCCAAGGGCCGGAAGAAGACAGAAGAGAATGGGAGTAAACAAGTATAAACCAGCTAAAAGCCTCAGACTGATAGCCGAAGAGAGGGCGGCTAGAAAATATCCAAACCTTGAAGTTCTGAACTCTTACTGGGTGTGGGAAGACGGTCGTTCAAAATGGTTTGAAGTCATACTTGTTGACAGAACCTTACTGCCAGATCTGCATCTGGGAAAGGGTAGGGGAAGAGTATTCAGAGGTCTGACGAGCGCGGGGAGAAAAGTACGCGGCCTCATGGCCTAAGGCCTCATTTTTAGAAGAGATATACAAGTGCGGCTACCGCGCATCCATAATTGCCTTCAGGCACATCTAAAGTCTCTATCTTATACTTTATTTTTCGAAGCTTTATTCCTCTGATTTTCGCCATCTCCAAAATTCGTTTCTCTAATGTCTCTTTCAATGCGTTTTCGTCCATGCTTCCATAGGCCTCGGCTACAACGCCGTATCCCTCCTCCGCGATTCCCCATGCGATTCCTGCACTTATCACTCCTCTTCTGCCCTCCGCCTTCGCAATAACCGCGTATGTTATGCTTCCCGTCGGTATCTCTTGGGGAGGTACTTCCTCGCAGTTTGGGGGAATTATTGAGCTCACACTGACGAGGTTACAGTTGGCTATTCCAGCGTTTTTTAAAGCCAGATCAAACGCGTTTAGGCTTGAGATTTTCCCAATTGCTTTTCCCCCAGTTACGAAGAATGCTTTGGGAATCATAAGATCTCCTCTCAGCGACTCTCCCTAGAAGAAGAGGAGAGGTTCAAGAAAAAGTTTTTGAATGTCTCAACCGAGTCATCTTTAAATCACCGTTAGGAGATTATTTTATCAAATACGCATGCGTGGAATATATGTGAGGAGAAGGATAGTCTCAATCGAGATCGGCTTATTCGCTCATGCAACGGAGGATCCGGAGAAAGTAGTGAGGGCTTTCCGAAATATTCTGCCTCACGAAAGAGTTGAAGAGGTGCCTCTACACAAGAAAAGACTGAAGGGTGATTATGGAAACCCAATAATCTATTATAGGGCGAAGGTGACAAAGCCTGACATATTGGAGGATATTCTCAAAAAGATGGGAAAGAATCTTCCTCAGTGCGACAGAGATCTACTCAATATAGAGCTGGAAAGACGGCTGGATAGGGGAAACCTGTACATAAGACTCGACAAACAATCCGCCTACCTAGAGAAGTATAAAATCTGCAATGCAGACCCGATTCATTTAAAGATCCGATTTAGAACATCGAAGATTAATGAGATAAGAAATATATGCAAGGATCTAGGGATGCTGTCTTGAAGTTCTTCATAGATCTCCATCTCTGCCCGAATCTTGAAGACCAAAAAGAGACCGAGCTTATGATTAGGAAATCCGCCGAGCTCGGATACAAAGCTGTCGGGGTGCCATTGCCTAAAAAGAACTACAGTGATCTGGCCGGGAAAATTAGCAAGATATGCGATGAAGCAGGCTTAGATTTCATTAGTAGGATAGACCTAGAACCATCAAATGCTACAGAGCTCCTCAGAGACTTAAGACTTCTCAGAAGAAAGGTGGAGATAATCTCCGTTAAGTGCATGTCAAAAAGCGTAGCTAGACAAGCTGCTAAGGACCGCAGAGTTGATATTTTATCCTTTTCCCCTTTAGACGTGAGGAAGAGATTCTTCGACTCGGCTGAGGCTGAGTTAGCCTCCGAGACCAATGCCTCACTCGAAATCGACATGGCCCCGCTACTTTACCTTCAAGGACACCGTAGAATCCGCTTAATCTCGAAGCTTAGAGAGGAAGTTTATATAGCGAAGAAGCAGGATGTTCCAATAATCATATCCAGCGGAGCATGTGAACTTAAACTTCTGAGGAAACCGGAAGACCTAGCTTCTCTGGGATACTTATTCGGATTGAATCCGAACGATGCAGAGAAAGCTCTATCAGAGAATCCCAGAGAGGTCATTGAACGAAACAGAAAGAAGCTTAGTCCAAACTATGTAGCTCCCGGCATATACGTGATAAGGAGGGGAAAGGATTGC
>JAGGZB010000077.1 GCA_021162225.1 Candidatus Bathyarchaeota archaeon
ACTGGCCAAATGGTGTAGTAAGGAATTTGATGATGTGATTCTAGGAGTAGGTTCAGTAATCGATCCGATGACAGCAGCCCTTTATATAAACTGCGGAGCTAACTTCGTGGTCAGTCCGGTCTTCAACCCTGAGGTCGCTAAGATCTGTAATCGACGGAAAGTTCCATATATGCCGGGATGTGGAACGCCATCAGAGATCTCCGCAGCTGAAGAGATGGGATGCGACATAATTAAGATATTTCCTGGAAACAGGCTAAAGCCAGAGTTCATCAAGAGCGTACGCGGGCCATGTCCATGGGTGAACCTTATGCCAACAGGAGGGGTCGATGCGACTAAGGAGAGCATATCGTCATGGATTAAGGCCGGCGCCGTTGCCGTAGGTATGGGGTCAAGGCTGGTCCGTAAAGACCTCGTTGCAGCTAAAGACTTTGACGCGATAACAAGAAAGGTTGAGGATTGCATTCGATGGATACAGGAAGCTAGAGGCACCCCGCTGTTTCTAGGAGTGGAGCATGCGGGAATATACCTTGAAGAGAAGGTTGCAGCTGAAACCGCGGACTGGTATGCAAAGACGTTTGGTTTCGAAAAGAAAGAGGGCAGACTGGCGTGTTTCATCTCGGGTAAGGGGCCTGGAAGAATAGAGATTATAAAGACGCCTAGCCCCATTAAGTATCATATAGCCATACGAGTCTCAAACTTCGAAGCCGCCTGTGAATACTTAAGAAAGATGGGAATCGAGCTCGAAGAGCCTCAAATAAGCAATGGATATAAGGTAGTATTTCTCAAGGATCCGGATCCAGCGGGCAACCGCGTACACTTAGTCTACATGCCTCCATAACCCTCAAAATTCCCTTTTTTTGTTGGCGATTTAATCAGTAGAACCGTGGATTGACGTATCCCTATTATGGGAATCGCGACGCTATTGAAGGCCCTATACGTATTTAGTTCTCCCTGATAACCTAAGAAGTCTTTTAGCGATTTGAGTCTCAACAGCTCATAGAGAACGGATTTATTTATATACCTCGACTACTTACTTTTTAAAAACTATACCTTCCAGGAGGAGCATGAATGTCTAAATCGGAAGTTAAGCGTATGAGCTTTGCTATTCCCTACGATTCCTTTGGGCCTGAAAAGGTTATAATTGTTAAGGAGCCGAGTGTAAACCTCACAGGCTTCTTGGTTATAGATAATACTGCGCCTGGTCCTGGAAAAGGTGGCTTAAGAATGGCGCCTGATGTAACGGCAGACGAGGTCTTCAGACTGGCTAGGATTATGACATGGAAATGTGCTATTGCCGGGGTTAGGGAGGGTCTGCCCTTTGGCGGAGCTAAGGCTGGAATTAAAGCTGATCCGAAGAAGATCTCTCCAGAACGGAAGAAGCTCCTAATTAAGGCGTTTGCAGAAGCAATAAGGCCGTTCTGTCCCCAGCATTATATAAGTGCTCCAGATATGGGAACGAATTCCTCTGATATGGATGTATTCGTAAAGGCTATAGGAGATAGAAACGCCGCAACTGGTAAAACGAAGGATCTAGGGGGAATAGAAGAAAGGCGGGGAGCAACGGCGCGAGGCTTACTATACACGATATCATACGTCCTTGACTATTATGGTATCGACCCAAATGAATGTACAGTCGCGCTCATGGGATTCGGAAAAGTCGGGAAGCCGACGGCTAGGATGCTCTATGAGAGAGGATTTAAAGTCATAGCCGTCACTGATAGTCAGGGAGGAGTATATGACAAGGATGGCTTAGACGTCTATGACCTAATAAAAGTTAAGGAAGGCTACGGCACAGTAGCCAGATATCTGAATCAGCTAAAAGATGCCCATCCAAATGCTAAGTCTATCACAAACGAGGCGATGCTCAGACTTAAGAAGGAATCTAAGAATGAAAAGAGAATCTTTATACCAGCAGCCGCCGGGGGAGTATATGATGAAAAAACAGCAAAAGAGATGGTGGCTGACTTCATATTTGAGGCTGCTAACGATCCCGCTAAAAATCCAGAGACGTACTCGATCTTTCACAGGAGAGGAATAATCAATATAAATGATTTCGTGGCCAACAAGGGAGGAGTTGTGGTAAGCTATGCTGAATTAAATAGGCTACTCCAGCCGGAGACTCTTCTGATAGAATCTGTTGAAAGGGTCCTCGACAGGATACTTCCCGTCGCTGAAGACAGGAATGTTCCGCCTAGAACGGTTGCGCTTGAATTAGCTAATCATCACGTTCTGGAGAAGATGAAGGAGAGAGAAAGACTCAGAGGATACTGAGAGGCCGTTCCCCCTTTATTTAGCCTACCTTTTCTAGAATCACTGCAAAGGATTCTTGAGTTTTGGGTAAGATATTTCTGAGAGTGCGTGGTCTGGAATTTAGAGGTAAACCTCTATGGATGCTAACATACTCGATGTTCAGAATCAGAAGCCCGAGAACGAGATAGAGCTAGAGAAAGTTGGGGTTGAAGGCTTAAGGAAATACGTGATGATAAAAAGGCTTGATAAACCATACTATGTCATCGTTACAATTAACAGTTACATTACTCTTCCCTCAAATCTTCGCGGAGCTCACATGAGTAGATTCGCTGAATCCATCGCTGAAACTCCCGATAAGGCTTCCTCCATTGAGGATCTAGCCGAGAAGATCGCTAAGAGGGCTTATGAAAAACATGGCTTTCACTGCTATACTGAGGTCTTCGGGGAACTTCCCTACAAAAGAATTAGACCCAGCGGGAAAGAAGAAAAGGGAATAGCTGAGATGTTCGGTAAATTCTCGACGAAAGACGGTGTTAAAATAGTCGGCGTCTCAATTAATGGAGTTCTCGCATGTCCATGCTCGAAGGAGTTAACTGGAGGGCTGACTCACAATCAGAGGGGAAAGATAACAGTTGAACTTGACGTTTCTAAAGGTGAAGTTGACCTTCTGGATGTGATTGAGATCTGTAAGGAGAGCTTTAGCTCTCCGACCTTTTCAATCTTAAAGAGGATCGAAGAGAAAGAAGTCGTAGAGAGAATTCATGAAAATACTAAATTCGTAGAGGATGTTGTTAGGAAATGCGTCCAGCTTCTCAAGGAGAAGTATCCGGGGAGATACTGTAGAGTAAAATGTGTAAGCTACGAATCCATCCATGATCATAACGTCTGCTCGGAATGGCGCGGAATCCTTTAATAGACGCCGAATCAGGTCTTTACAGCATCCAAAAGTATGATTTCTCTCTATACATCCTTCTATCTCTGCTACCTATCTCTTTCTTCTCCAAGAAAACCTGGCGGTTACAACCTTCTCGGTCATAAATATCCTTGCCGCCACGTAAAGGATGAGTATCGTGAATATCGTGATGTAAAATATGCTCCGGAGCATCACAGCGTAATTCTCCATGAAAGCGGCTTTAGATGCAAGCACAACATGTGTGTAAGGTATCAGGTATAAAACGGCCTGTAGGGAGACAGGTAATGCTTCGATATCCGCAAACATCAAGATCATGGATGGCAACATCACGAGTAAGCTTAAAGGACTGACGAGGGACTGTGCCTCCCTAACATTTTCAGAGTAAACGGCAATACAAATCGCAAGCGCCAACGCTGAAATTATAGCTACAAACATTGTTAATCCAAGAAGGAGATAGGCGAGTGGAGAAAGCTGAAGGCCGGCCTCGGCTAAGTCAATGGAGGCGGAAGGCATGAAGCTGAAGATAGAAGCAACGTAAAAGTTTATTCCGATAAGGGAAGCGGCTGCTCCAGCAGCTGCCACTATCGTTGAACCTGCGAGTTTCCCGGCAAGTATACTTATCCTCCCAACGGGGAGAGTAAGCAGGGTTTCAAGGGTCTTTTCCTCCTTCTCTATCGATATAGAGGTGGCAGCTATCTGCATCGCTGAGATGAGAAGAAGCATTATAACCATCGGAAAGCCTAATGATTGAGACATAAAGATTCCCTGTAGGAGCTGAGGCGAAGCATTAATCAGTTTGCCCTTAAATATTACGAAGTTCTTCACGTCTACGGGGTCAAGAATATTTTCAGGATCCCTGCCTGGGAATGCTTGGGTGATAGCTTGGCGAACAAGGGTTCTCTCGTAGATGCTTATTGGGACATTAACTACGGATGCTTTTGCCCCTTCTGATAAGCTTATGCTTCTAAGTATCGAGTAGACCCTTAATTCTCCTTTAATCCCAGATGTTATATTTTCAGTGAAGCCCTTAGGAATAATAATGAGTGTTGTAATATTGGTCTGTCTAAGATTCTGAATTGCCTCCTCAATCGGGGAAGGCTTAACCTCTATTAGGCTTATATTCAAGGCTTTAAAGGAAGAGATTAGCTGATTGGATATTGTTCCTTCATCAATCTTCATAATCGCCATTGCCACGCTTCTCGTGGCTTCCTTAACAGTGGATGTTGACAAACTTATCGCGGCGCCCATGATGGGGAACATGAGAAGCGGCATCAGTATCATGCTCAGAAGGATCTTTGGATCCCTAAGCATGTCCCTGGCTTCCTTTCTTATAAGGTTGCCTAGCGCATTAGGCACTCCTCGTAACCTCCATGAATGCTTCCTCAAGATCGTTTGCGCCGTACCGCATTTTTATCTCTTCAGGGCTTCCCTCAACTAGGATTCTTCCCTTGTTTATGAAGGCTATACGTG
>JAGGZB010000149.1 GCA_021162225.1 Candidatus Bathyarchaeota archaeon
CGGCGATAACTAGGCATGTTCCAGTTACGATACTGGATCATCATGTTCTAAGGGAGAAGAAGTGGAGGGAAATACTGCAGCAAGTCATAGATGAATCCTCAAGCATTGGACATTCACTAGTTACAGCCGCGGAGTACGCTGGAGAACCGAATAGGCTGCTTGAGGCTGATAGGAAAGTTCTCTTCGAAACCGAGCCTCCAGGTAGGGAATTCATGCGATGGAGTAGGCTCCCCATGAGAAAGAGGAAGCTTATTCATCCTCCTCTCTAGGACTTATCAGCTAGATATTTCCTAACATCGCCTAGAACCGCCGAGGGTACTGGAAGATCCTTCATGGTCTTAAGACCGGGAGGCGCCTTTATGACCTTCGGGATCGAATTCACAACCACCGCTGCTGTCGCCAGATCCCCATGGACGCACGGAGTAATCCTCTGATTGATCCTCGGCGTACCCTCTATTATTATCGAGTCGTATTCCTCCCTAGCTCCGATATAAGCCTTGAAGACAAGGGTTATGAAGGGTTCCCCGCTGATTAAACCATAGGCTGTCTGCGTCAGCCCGGCTACCATCCCCTTCTCCACCTTTATTTCACGACTCTCAACAGGCTTCTCAGCAATCACCGGCCTAACAGGCTCAACTTTAACCTCTTCGAGATCGAGCTTTAAGGCATCTGCTATCATCGACACGGACTGCTCCAGCCCGACGTGCCCGGTGATCCTTCCCTTCTTGATCATTTCATCAAACTCTTGAGGCGAAAGTCCAGCTCCTATCTTCTTCTGGAACGGCAATCTACGCTTCGCTGCATCTATCACTCTCTCAACTCTGATAGACTCTATTTCCTGACATACTCCGGAGAGAGCTATCGGCAATGTATCCATGAGGAATCCGGGGTTTATCCCCGTTCCGAGAACGGTTACGCCGTGCTTCTTCGCTAGGGAATCGAGGCTTGCAGCTAAAGAGGCGTCTACAATGTAGGGGTAGGCGAGCTCCTCACATGTTGAGACAACGTTCACTCCATGTTTGACTATATTGGCTATTTGGGGATAGACCGTCTTAAAGAAGGATGAAGTTGCATGCACTGCCACATCCGCCTTGACGCTCGAAAGAATTTCCTCAGCATCTTCAGAAACGATGACTCCCAATTCCCTGCTTATCCCTATTACCTCGCCTAGATCCTTGCCTTTTCTGTCCGGTGATATGTCCACCGCGCCAACTATTTTGAAGCCTTTCTTCTTGAGGATGAGCTTAGCTATACGGCTTCCTATGGCACCGACCCCATAAATAAGTACCCTAACTTCTTCCGAGGTATTCCTCATTCATGACAACTCCTACCTTAAATAGGATGCTTCCACGCGTATTTGAAACTTTGGAACAATATGATCAAACAATATAAGGCTTTTACGGTAAAATTTTATCCCGTCAACCATATGGAGGATTTCGGATCTGAAAAAGATTGGCATAGGTTTGGTTGGTGCAGGTTTCCTCGCCGAGAAGTTTGCCTATTGTTACAGGCAAGATCCAAGGGTTAAACTTGTTGCTGTTACTTCGAGGACGAAGAGTCACGCGGAGAGATTTGCCAAAAAGCATGGAATAGGCGCCTGGTACACGGACTACGAAGAGATGTTTAAGAGGCGGGACATAGACGCCGTAAATGTCTGCGTTCCAAATTTTCTTCATTCACAAGTAACTATCTCAGCCGCTGAGCATGGAAAACATGTCTTGTGCACAAAGCCTCTCGCAATCTCTCTAGACCAAGCGGAGAGAATGATCGCTGCGTGTAGAAGGGCAGGTGTCAAGTTAATGTATGGAGAGAACTGGTTGTACACGCCAGCGGCTGAAAGGATCCGTGAAATAATAGGTGAGGGAGCTCTAGGCAGGCTCTTAGCGATCGAGGCTAGAGAGCAACATAGCGGAACACATTCACCATATGCTTTGAAGAGGAGCCTATGCGGCGGAGGCGTCCTAATACATATGGCTGTTCATCCAATAGGCTTCATAATGCATACGATGGGTAAGCCTGTCAAGCAAGTCTACGCTGAGCTTGGAAAGCTGCTTCATGACATAGAGGTTGAAGACTACGCTGTTCTCATCATGCGTTTCGAAGGCGGGGAATCCGGAATCGCATATTCAAATTATATAACGAAGGGAGGAATGCAGGACAGGATAGAGATTTATGGATCTGAGGGAATGGCGTTCATGAATCTCACTCACATGAATCCAATAATCATCTATAGCGACGTAGGCTACTCCTACGTTGTAGAGAAGGCTTCCACGAGCAGGGGATGGACATCCCCTGTCATAGACGAGAATTATCAATATGGCTTCTGCAATATGCTGCGTCACTTTGTAACATGCGTCCTGGAAGATAAGGAGCCGCTATCAACTGGGAGGTTTGGGGCGGAGGTTCTTAGGGTAGTCTCGGCTGGATACGAGTCGAGCAGAAGAAAGGCGGCGATAGCATTATAGATGCGTGACTAGAACCTTCTGGTGATGTATTCAATCATTGATGAGAAGATTACCCTTCCGTCAGCAAATCTTGGAAGCACCCGCATCCTAGTCCAGTCTGGAAGATGCCATCCATAGAACGCCCTCTCCGGATGAGGCATCAACCCAAATATAGTTCCGGATGGATCACATATACCAGCTATGTCATAGAAGGAACCATTTGGGTTCTCAGGAAACTTACCCTCAGC
>JAGGZB010000113.1 GCA_021162225.1 Candidatus Bathyarchaeota archaeon
CGATTAAAACAGACTCGCCAATCTCGTCGTATTTAGGCCTTCCAGCCCGTCCAACCATCTGCTTATACTCAAGGACGCTTATTGGGTAATAACCATATCCCGGCTCGTATCGCCTGTAATCACTTATGATCACCATTCGGGCTGGAAGATTAACTCCAAAAGCAAGCGTCGGAGTTGCAGTTAAAGCCTTTATCCTACCGTCGCGAAAAGCATCCTCAATTATCCTTCTATGCGACGGAGATAACCCAGCATGATGGAAAGCGACGCCGCGCCCTACTAAGTCTGCGAGTAAGTCGCTTATTCTCGTCCTTTCAGTTGAGGAAAGTATAGACTCGGCAACGTGCTTCAATGCCCTCTTCAATGCCTTCGAGAGAATCTCATCAACCTTCGCCGCTGCCTTCTTAGCTAGGCTTACAGCCCTTCTTCTGGTAGATGTAAATATCAACACTTGGCCGCCGTGTTCAATACTATGTAGAGTCAGATTCAACACGGGATTACTCACTTTTTTCTGAATCTTCATTGACCCTCCATCCTTGAACTGGATCTCGTTGCCCATCAAGACTCCCTCCCGGAGCTTCACAGGCCTCCAGTCAGTAGTCACAGGAATCGCGTTAAGCCAGTTGGCAATATCCTCCGCGTTGCTCACGGTTGCGCTTAAAGCAAGTAGCTGCATCTCTGGATTAACTTGTCTTAGACGAGTAAGCACTATTTCAAGAGTTGGTCCTCGCTCCAAGTCATTTAGTAAGTGAATCTCGTCTGCAACTACTAGTGAAACTTCGTCGAACCACGGTGCCCTGTGACGTAGTAGAGAGTCGCACTTCTCATTTGTTGCAACTATTATATCGAACTTTCCAAGCCAAGGATCGCTACTGTCAAAGTCTCCCGTGCTTATGCCGACCTTAATCCTTTTACCGTCCGGCTTCCTCAGAGATTCATACTTCTTAAACTCTACGTATTTCTCACTTGCGAGGGCTCTTAGAGGAGAAAGATAAAGAACTTTTCCTTCCCTTTCCAGTATATGCTTGACAGCGCAGAGCTCAGCAACAAGAGTCTTTCCGGAAGCTGTTGGACTTGCAAGTAGGAGATTTCTTCCCTCCAGAGCTCCAGCTCTGATAGCTTCTACTTGAGGGGGAAAGAGCTCTCGGATTCCGGAATCTGCGAGGATCCTCTTTGCCTCTTCAGGTATGTCCAGTTCTTCGCAGAGCAAAAATCTTCAGCCCTTCTTTAGGTCTTCTTCAGATAGCCATTTCTAGGCTCGTATATTGTGCCCTCTCTGAGAAGCTGACCTATCAGCCTTTCAGCCTCAGCCCTTGTGAGATCATACTCCGTTGTGAGCTTCTCTATCAGCTCGGATCTCTTGGCCACCCCCGTCTCTCTTTCCATCTCGACTAGAACATTTAGAACTAGGCGAAGCTTATCTTGAAGACTCTTGGGCTTCCCGGTCATGATTATGTCGATATCGATCCTATTAGATGAAACATCTATGCCAGATTCTTCAAGAGACCTCTTCATAATTGCTATGGCATGCTCAGCGTCCTCAGGGAGCACGCGATCTCTCAAAGCCGCACGAGCTCTGGCTTCAGCTATCCTCACAAGAGACTCAAGCTGACGTGCAGTTATTGCTATTGGAGATCCTTCAGACTCGCTGGCTGAACGCATCTCAAGATAGAATTCTTTGAGTCGCTTCATAGCCTCTGGCGTTAAGATGGGGTTTATGCCCCTAGCATATGCGATATACTTTCTCAGAAGATCTGGGGGAATAATTGGCTCCGCTGGGGGAGCGCGCCTCCTATGCAGCTCTAAAATATGCTCGCTCATTCGAGCGTCTCGCTCCCTTTCCGGAGTATCTCTCAAGACGAAGATTAAATCGAATCTTGAGAGACTCGTAACTGGAAGGGAAATGTTCTCAGCAACCGTCCTGTAGGCGTCGTATCTTCCGAGAGCCGGATTCGCAGCGGCCAAAATAGCTGTCCTAGCGTTAAGAGTTGCGACTATCCCTCCCTTCGCTATTGAGATCGTATGCTGTTCCATAGCTTCATGTATGGCGACTCTATCCTCAGGGCGCATCTTGTCGATCTCATCGATGCATGCTATGCCGCGATCAGCTAGAACGAGAGCTCCCGCCTCCAGAGTCATGCCTCCGGTGGGACTTGGCAGGACAGCTGCGGTTAATCCGGCGGCTGTCGTCCCCCTTCCACTCGTATATAAGCCTCTAGGAGCGATTCGGGGGACGTATCTAAGGAGCTGAGACTTCGCTGTTCCTGGATCCCCGATCAGCAGAATATTGAGTTCTCCTCTTATATTTATGTCCGGTAGATGCTTTGGAACTCCTCCGAAGAGCAGATACATTATGGCCTCCTTAATATGTTCATAACCATAGATCGAGGGAGCTATAGACTTGATAATCTTCTCATGAACGTTTGGATCCCTAGCTATCTCGAGTATCTTCCGCTCCTCCTCCGGAGTGATCTCTATGGATTCTGGTTCCTTCCCTTTAGTATCAATAAAGTTTGCATCTAAGTAGAGACCGAACGCTCTCAGCTTTCCTCTCTTCGAAGAGGATCTATCCTCAGCTCTGACTATGCCAATCGCATAGATGCGATCTCCAGGCTGCGCGATATTCACTAGATCCTTGCCTATAAGCTGAATATTTAAAGACCGAGGAGTCTGTCCAGGAGGCAAATCCTCAGGATACTCTTGAATTCGAATCTCCTGTGAATCGACGAATTCAGACTCTTCCTGGACAAAGTCGAATCTTCCAGTCGATCTACATTCCGGGTTTGTGCATCGAGATGGAGGAGTTAGGAATGTTCCAGTCTGAGGCACATCTATTAGCTGGTCGCACCTCCTGCATCTGAAAATTGCCTTCGTAACCAGTGGTCTAACATTCGTCGCTCGTATCACAATGCCCTCGATCATGACAAGCTTGCCTATATGCTCTGAGCTAAGGCTTCTTAGGGGAGTTACGTAGGGGATTCCCCTTATCCTAACGGTGACCCCCTGCTTCCTTATCTTCTCGGCGTACTCTGGATCCTGTATTTGCAGCTGATCGAAGGCAGCGTTGTTCGCGTATCGTAAATATTCATCTGGCTTTTCAAGTAAGCCTTCCGCCAATTTGCTATCAGCGACAAGTATATCCTCAAAATCAACAATTAGAGAAGATGAGCCGTTAAGCGCCATTTGAGATATTCTCTCACGATACTTATCCGACTTTAGGACAAGCTGAAATCTTTCCTGAGGTTTCTCTATAACTATTTCCGTCATTGCTATCCTTCTCCTAGAGAATTCTACTCCTCCACTCATTTATGATACGACTCAGCTCATTGTATAAAGCCGTCTCCTCTGGAGTTAGATTCCTCACAGCCTGGCTTCTCTGGCCCGGCGTGGATGCAAGTGAAACTATCTTTTTAAGCCGGCAACTAACAATATCCTTCGAGAGATTCTCAACATACTCGTATTCTCTCATTTTATCTGGGCTTAGCCTAGAGGCTTTTTTGAGGCTTTCTAAGATCCGCCTTAGCCGGGGATAAAAGTCTTCTGGGAGGGATGAGAGGCTACTTAGGGGCTGAATACGTTCCCTATGGAGTATCGGATATAGAGTTGAGGAAGATAATTCCTCATCTTCCCTTAGGCGGACTATACCTTCCTCTTCAAGCCTCTCGGCTACCCAACGTCTCACTTCATATTCGTTTCCTTCCTCAAATGGTCCAACGGTGAAGCCGGCTAGCTCAATCTTCGGAGAGCTTCTTAAGGCGATCACTCTCGAAGGCTTGTTCTCGAACAGATAATCTGCATCTTCAATACTTGATACGATCCTTTTCTCCGCCAAGATCATCCTCAGCCCTAACAGAGCCCAGAAATATTGATGGAAGAAGAGATATAATAAAGATGCGATTCTTCGGCTTCTTTGAAAAGAACTTTTTCCTCGCCTAAAAATCGGATCAAAGAAATTATAGAAGGAATAAATTCCCGTCCCGTATAGGCATAGCCTATCTACAAAATATAACGCAAAAAAATAGAAAGCTTACTTAACTTTTTGAAATCCATATGATTATCATGCACGCCAACGAATTGAAAAAACTTAAGAAAAATCCCGTTCTTAAATGGGAGAGCTTTATTAACATTCATGTATAAGCTCCTTCTGAATATTGTCTTGGAGACTTCTCTTTAAGTGAGCTATGTATGCTGGAAGGGAGAAAACCATGCGGTTACATATTCATAAGAAGGGGTTTAGAGCTTTAGGAGTTTCGGAGAGCTTCGTTAAGGGTGTAAGCAAAGAATCAATCCTAGCAGGGGTAGTTATGCGAGCAGATATGAAAATTGATGGATTCACTTTTTCTAGGGCGACCGTTGGAGGAATGGATGCAACAGAAAGAATTTTAGAGATGCATAGAAGACTCGGGAGAGATGATATAAATCTTCTTTTGCTAAATGGATGCGTCATAAGCTGGTATAACGTGATAGATTTGCATAGAGTCGCTGAGGAGACGGGATTACCGTTAATCTGCGTAACATATAATGAATCAGCCGGATTAGAGAGATACTTTCGTGAGCTGTTCCCAGAGGATTGGAAACATCGCGTTGAGATATATCGAAAGAACAAGAACAGAGTGCCTGTGAAGCTCTCCACAGGCCACGTAGTTTATATCAGGTTTACAGGTATGGAGGTCGATGAAGCTAAGGGAATACTGAATAGATTCACGCTCGAAGGGGCTATTCCTGAACCTTTAAGGATAGCTAGACTGCTTGCTAGATCAATAATTAAAAGCTTTGGGCACTCGGCGGTGACGTATGAGCACAATTGAGAGAAAACTTGAGGAGATAAATAAGCTGCTTGAAGAGTTAAGGCAGATATCATCCGAAGGCGCTCTCGTGATTGTTGAGGGCAAGAGAGACATCAGATCTTTGAGAAGCCTAGGGGTGAAGGGAGAAATTTTGCCTGTGAAAGCCTCCGGCAGGAGTTTTATTGATATTCTTGCTGAAATGGAACGGCGAAGAGTAGCGGAGGTTATTCTTTTGATGGACTTTGATAGACGAGGAAGAGAGTGGACGACGCGTTTGGCTAAGCATTTAGAGGCAATGAGAGCTAAGCCGAATCTTACTTTTTGGAGAAGACTACTCAGCCTAGCTGGAAGAGACGTTAAAGATATAGAAAGTCTAGCCAGATACATTAAGACCTTAAAAGAAAAAATAGGTAAAGATATATTGAACGAGTGAGAGTTAAATTAGTAAACGTGCTCAAATGAATAATATTTCATGGATATTATGAGGTGGAGGAATTGTCTTCTCAATCTTTCACAGTTAAATATGTTATTAAAGCAAATTTTGAAGTCGAGGGGATAGTGGAGAGGCCTGATGTTATAGGGGCTGTTTTTGGACAAACAGAAGGCCTATTTGGCTCCGAGCTGGACCTAAGAGAACTCCATAAGACCGGTAGGGTGGGCAGAATAGAGATCGAACTTAAGTCTGAAAAAGATAGGACAAAAGGGAAGATAATAATTCCGACGAGTTTAGATAGAGTCTCAACGGCCATAATAGCCGCCAGCATCGAAAGCATAGAAAGGATAGGACCATGCAAGGCCCGTGTCTGGCTGGAGAAGATAGAGGATGTTAGAGAAGCCAAACGCAAGGCGATAATTGAAAGAGCTAAAGAGATCCTCCATCAGTGGAATCTTGAAAAACAACCTGAAACAGAGGAGATATTCAGAGAAGTCTCTGAGATCCTAAGGGTCAGCCGCGTCCAGAAATATGGGCCTGAAAATCTGACGGCGGGACCTGACATAGATTCTGCTAAGGAGATAATAATTGTCGAGGGAAGAGCAGATGTCATCAACTTACTTAAGGTTGGCATACAAAACGTCATAGCTCTAGAAGGCGTGAAGATTCCAGAGACTATAATAAAACTGACTAAAGAGAAGGAGGCAACAGCCTTTCTTGATGGAGATCGGGGAGGAGACTTGATACTTAAGGAGCTTCTTCAAGTGGCCAACATAAAGTATGTTGCCAGGGCTCCCAAAGGCAAGGAGGTCGAGGACCTAAACGCTAGAGAGATCGAGGAAGCCCTTAAAAATAAGGTTCCAGTTGAGGAGCTCCTTAAGAGGAAGAAGAGAAAGAGAAGGAAGATACTTGTTCCTAAAGAAATCGGAGAGGCTGTTAAGAAGCTGGAAGGCACGCGGGAAGCGATACTCTTAGACAAGAATATGAACGAAATAAAGCGTCTTCCAGTCAGCGAATTAGCTGATAAGCTGAAAGATATGGATAACGTCGATACCGTCGTTTTCGATGGAGTTATAACTCAGAGACTTGTAGATATTGCAAGTGAGAAGAACATTAAGTATCTGGTTGCTGTGAGGATCTCTGACGTTATTAAGCAACCACTTAATGTTAAGCTCTTAACTTTCAATAATATATCAGATTAGGTGCTTGGAGAGAAGAAGTCAGCGAGCGTCTTCGGCCTCCTCACTTCAGCAGATATCAGATCTTTTTCTTTTACGCCAAACATTGAGAGAATCCTAAGAGCCGCCGGGACTATCTGGTTTTTAATGTAATATTCAACATCAACATCCTCGTAAGAGGCTAGGACATAGGGCTTCGCCCTCTCATAGAGCCTTCCAGAACCACGTATTATAACGTAGCCCACCTGGTCTCCCGCCGTCAAGCTCCACCCCATCCTCTTCAGAACTTTAGCGGCTTCTACGTGAGGCGCGTTCACCTTATACTTTTCCACGGGTCTAGTGAGCGTCTTCCATATCACTAGATCTCTATATGGAATTCTATGCTTTCGCAAGTCGCCTATAAGGGAACGCACGAACTCGACGGCCTTACTTACAGAATTCTCTTTCAGAATCAACTCTAAGACGTGCTCCTGCGTCATCTTAGCAACGTTCGCCCAGTCTCCGCGGACGACCTCCAAGCCAACATTATCTAGGCTTCCATCTGGAAGGAGACCGCAATATCGCTTCTTAGCTTCCGTGAATAAGATTCTCTTATAGATCTTCTCAGGCCTTATTTCTAGGCCGAGCTCTTTCTGAATTCTTTTAACGAGTGCCTCGACTTTTTCGGGTTCATACTTTATGAAGAGGCTATCGGTGTCTCCGTATATTATTTCTAGGCCTAACTCCTTGGCCATATTAACACTCTTCATGATCATGCTTCTTCCCCAGGCGGCAGTAGCTTCCGCAACAGGCTTTCTGAACCACCGTGCACCCACCCAGCCTGCATATCCATATGCAGCGTTCGTGATCACTTTTACTGCCTTCTGCCTTGCGTCTAGAAGACGATAATCTATGCTTCCAGGATTAACCTTCTTCATCGCCTTTCGAATTTCTTCTCTGACAGAGATCAGTTTTGTCAGGACAACTTTGTAGAAGCCCGGCGGACTCTTCCGAAATCTATGTCCGACTTCTGGCGTAATATTTACCTCCACATCCGTCTTTGTTGACGGGGGAATATACGTATCAGGCGAGATATTCTTCTCTATCATTATATTTGGATACATTGATTTGAAGTCAAGCACGCAGACTTCCTCGTGCACGCCTGGTTTTGGCTTAAGAACCATCCCTCCAGCGTATGGAAGATATCGTTGCTCCAACCGTTCAGGTACAAGTTCACCTATTTTGTATGCCTCTCGAATCAGATACCATTCTATCCTGAATCCGACGGCCGCCTTACCTATGTGGTCGAGTGGTATGCCTACGAGCTTTGAGAGCTCAGATGCATACATGAAGAGTTTGTCGAAAATTCCAAGCAGGCATTCAGCCTTCTCTGAAGCAAACATCAGCAGTTCCTTGCGTTTTCCCTCATCGTCCCAGTAGTCTGAATATTCAAGTTCATGGATTATCTTCTGTTCCTTCAGATCCTTAACGCCGAGGATGGCGGCCATGTTCTCTAGGGACTTCACCTTAAGCTCGGGAAGCTCATCAGCAAAGTCGAACATGTCCATTGAAGCTCGTCCAGTAATTGAGACGTGTCCATAAACACTTCTGTGAGGCTGGGTTCCGGCGCGATCGATGAGGAAATTTATTCCAAGAGTTGCAGCTCGGTCTGTTAAGTACTGCCAATACTCTTGGTTGGTTTGATAGCCCACTATTATGTCTGGATCAAAGGCTTTAATGTATCCTATGAAAGACTTCATCAACCTTTTGTCGTCGTACTCCTCAGCCATGAAAATCTTCTTCTCCCCTTCATTCGTGGCTACGGCGATCACTACCACTGGATCTCTCTCCGGCTTGGGCGACCCTTGAGAAGCGTAACAGATGGGGAAGAAGCTTAGGACTCTAAGATGCGGAATTTTCTCCTTCTCTATTCTTTTCGGCCGGGAACGAGCCGAATAAATTTTGTCAACTTGGAGTCCACGAGTGTTTGGTTCTTCCTCTACTTTAACCTCATGCCATGCGCATGGAGACAACTCGTTATCTATCAGATAACGCATCGAGTATCGGATGTCAGTTTCTAAACACTCTTCCACTCCCTCTATTTTCCTTATAGCTTTTGCGTATTGAGCAATAAGGTCTGGGTCTTGACAACAGATCCTGGCGGCCTTCACGGGTTTTCCGAAAAATCTTTTATCAACAAGTTCAATGCCAGTTATGAATGGGAGATTTTCCTTAGCGTTAATTATCCTCTCATAAAGCTTTCTTGGATCCTCGGAATCTTTAAGAACAGCATAGAAGTATGGCTGGAAAGATTTATCAATGACTAGTACACGTCTCCCATTCTCATCAATCCCCCACAGCCAAACCTCGGGCTTATGATCTTTGACTTCATAGTTAATGTCAAGCAGCCAAAACTTACAGGTCTCCAGCGTGCCTCTCCCCTTTTTAAGCAATTAAGGAACCTTCTAGAATAGAATAAGTAGTTGTAGAATTAATCCTTTATGACTTAACTTCGGGTCTCCTCGAAGCGAAGACGAAACCTCTTTTTACCTTAAAATACCAATTATCCCTTATACACTCTAAGGGATTATAAGATGATAATCTCAATCATCGGAGCGGGATCTATAGGAAGTGCCGTAGCGAGGAGCCTAGCAGAGAGCGGTATTGCAAATCGAGTGATTGCTTCAAGGAGACATTCCAAGAAGATCATGCATCTTAAGGATTTTGGAATCGAGGTGACAAACGACAATAGAAAGGCAGCTGGTGAGGCAGATATCGTCATAATATGCGTAAAGCCAAGGGATGTTAAGGGAGTAATCGAGGAGATACATGAAGAAATAAAGGAAAAAATCGTTATTTCTATGGCTGCTGCTGTTAGTTTAGAATCGCTGAAAAAAATCGCTCCGGAAGCCAAGTTTGTAAGAGTAATGCCGAACCTAGCGGTTCTCGTCAAAGAATCCTTCTCAGCATACTCCACGGATAAAGACATATCCAGTGAAGACAAGACCGCGGTTGAAAAGATTCTGAAGACTCTTGGAAGAATCGTTGAGATAGATGAGAGAATGATGGATGTGATAACTGCGTTAAGTGGATGTGCCCCCGCCTACTTATCGTTCATGATCAAAGCGGCTAGTGAGGCTTGTGTAAAAGAGGGGTTACCGGAGGAAATCGCATTAGTTGCTTCTGCTCAATCCTTAATCGGAACTGGAAAGCTTCTCTTAGAGGGAGAACTGTCTGTGTCTGAGATTATAGAGAAAGTTGCAACTCCGGGAGGAGTCACCGAGGAGGAACTGAAGGAGATGAATAGACTTCAAATCGCCGAGAATATAGAATCAGCCATAAGGGCTGGGATAGAAAAGTCTAGGAGAATATCTGAAGAGCTAAACCGTTCATTGACTCCGTGAAGATACATGCGCATCTCTAACCTCGTCAGTCTTAGCTAGATCTCGAAGCCTTTCAACTCCTTTGATCTCTTTTATGTACTTGACCACGCTTTTAGGAAGAAGGGACTCCCAACTTATCCCCTTAAGCATCCTGTCTCTAATCTCAGCCGCTGAGCATTGAGCCCTCTTATAAAAGGGAATGCTCTTAACAGTAAAGCCTGCTTCTATGAAGAGCCTTCTCGTCAACGGCTCGTTAGAATAAACGATGTCGAACTTTGGCACGAGGGAACAGACATGTGAGACCCATATTCCATGAATCTCTAAGTCTGGAACAGGCACGATGTAGTATCTGGCGGGGCTTATCCCCGCTTCTGTGAGCGCCAGCCTAATCATGGTCATTCTCTCTCCAGAAGTGAATGGATTCCTTAAAGTATGACTTTGCATGGCACTTCCGATCATAATGATAGCCTCAGGCACTTCGCTGAGTATATACTTGACGGCTTCAAGGTGGCCTAGATGGAAGGGTTGAAACCTTCCCGGATATAGTGCCCTAAGAAAATTCTTTTTAGATGACTCGTTCTTTGGTCTCTGCGTCTTCCTCAACCCCGCACTTTTTAGTTTAAGGAAGACATTTACAAATTTATCGTTTTTTGAAGCTTCTAGTTGCACATGGAGGCTGAAGTTCTGATTGAGGAGAATGCTCGTTAATCCGTGGAATGCTGAGGCGGCGCGTCATTATCGATAAGGAGAAACGTATAAAAGCACATAGGGTTCCAGCAGATTTTTATAATCTTAAATTTTTCTATAACTGAGCTGATTTTATTATCAAATTGATTATGAAGAAGGATCGAGTTAGGGTCAGCAAATACATGAGTTACCTTCTTAGACATAATCCTGACGGCTTAGTTATGGATAAGCATGGATACGTTAACTTAGATGATTTGATACGCAAGGTTCGCGAGAAGTTTCCGTGGGTAAATAAGGATTTCATTCGCGAAGTGGTAGAAAGAAGCGAGAAGCAGAGATTCGAGATTCGGGATGAAAAGATCCGAGCCTTGTATGGCCACTCGATCTCCGTGGATCTCGGATTAGAGGAGGATGATAGCAAGAAAGTTCTTTATCACGGGACAACGCCAGAAGCAGCTTCGAGGATTTTGAAGGAAGGATTGAAGCCTATGGGGAGGAGATGGGTGCATCTCTCATCTACCACTGAAGTCGCAAGGGAGGTCGGATATAGAAGAACGAGAACTCCGGTGATATTAGAGATTGATGTGGAGAGAGCTAGGAAAGACGGACTTAGATTCTATAAGGCGACAGACAAGGTATATCTTTGCCGGGAAGTTCCTCCCGAATATATTAGACGTGTGGAGGGGAAGGGAGACTGAGAACAACCATGGTGCTTCTTAGGGTTAATCAGAAACCCATTCTGGTGTTTGCGCGTTCGGGAAAGAATCTGTCTCTGGGAGATACGGTTTTATATCTATAACTGGTGAATCCTTAAAGGCATCAAGTCCTTTTACTGTCAAAATCCCTTCCTTCACATCAAGTAGCTCCACTACGCAGAATCCTATCGGGTTTGGACGTGAAGGACTCCTACAAGCAAACACGCCTTTTTCGATCTTTACTCTATGTCTTTTAGGGAAGACTAATAGAGTCCGCCTCTCCGCCTCGTTATCTCTTAAGTGAAACCAATATAAGATTATTAAGTGGGAGAAATCTTCTATTCCCCTAAGACCTTCGCGATATTCATTTAGGATCTCTATCTCAGCTTCTTCTCCCTTAACCTTTTTGACATAACCTATGAATCTGACCTCCCCTTTCATTTTTCATTATCCCCCTTTTACCGCCTAGAACGGAATCGTGGAAGAACATTTGGCCATTTAAAGCCGCCCTCGTATTGCTTTCCGCGCATTATCACTACTTTACCGTTCTCTGCATCTATGAGATATGTGAAGTGCCAAGACTTTTTTATTAAGATCCATCTTCTCACGTTGACGTCTCCCTCAACTATCCATAGTCTTCGGCCACTATGAAGATCCGTTTCTATTCTTATTTTGGAAAAGTTCACTTTTATTCCGCGGCCGTAGCTCTCCCTAAGCTTTCTCAGAATTATCTTTTTAGCATCCTCTGGCCTCTGCACCTTGCCATGCATTTAGAATCCTCTTTTGCGGAAGAGAAGAAAACGCAATTTAATTATTGTAGTGACGAGCTTATTATCTCTTCCCATCAAGAGCCACGGATGCTTATTCAATATCTAGAAAAGATTTTTCAATATATACTAGCATTTGCTTATGAACAAACGAGTATCGCATAGCTGTAAGGTGCATGCAGATGAAAAGATTAGATTCCTCCGGCATCGGTAGAAAATTTGTCGCCGCCGATCCGAGGAAATGTACAGGTTGTGGACTATGCGAATACGTTTGCTCGCTTGAGAAAGAGGGCTTTCCGAATCCTGCTCTTTCTAGAATAAGGGTTATACGTTTATCTCCTCTGCTCAATACAGCTTTAGCTTGCAGGTTCTGTGAAGATCCGCCTTGCGTATATGCCTGTCCACGTGAGGCTCTGAGGCAGTCTAATAAAGGGAACATGATAATAGTAGAGGAGGAATTATGCAACGGTTGCGGGTGGTGTATCCAAGCATGCCCATACGGCGGCATAATTATGAAGCCGGGTGAGAATGTTGTTGCGATATGCGATTTATGCGGAGGAGAACCTAAATGTCTAGATCTATGCCCCGAGGAGGCGTTAGAAATCGTATCAAGCGATGATACAATAGATGAGATGTGGGCTTCTACTTTGAAATCACTACCTAGCGATCTCGAAAGACTCAGTAACCTTGTCAAAAAAGGGGACTTATCGGAGATCTTCGCTAGAGCCGAGGAGAAAGCTAGAAACTTAGAAAGGAAGCTTGAAGAATTAACTGTGAGAAAGACTCTTTTAAGAGGCTTCCATTCCTAATCTGCTGTCTGAACTATACATAAAACTTCGTAGCGGGCATTTTTAGTAATCACGGAAATACTGACTGATGCGCCAATATCTTCTAAACGTATATTATCCGGATGCTCTATGTAGATCACAAGTGTGTAGCCGGAAGGCAAAGTTAAGTCTCCATTAGCCTGTATGAACTCCGTGGAGTTCCCCGGCGTATACTCAAACATGCTCCAGTCGTTTCCGCTCGCAATCGGGCAATTTAAAGCATCGATGGATATGAGCGTACTTCTGAAGTAATGGATGGTTGACCACGGCGCTTCCACTCCTCTAATCTGGATCTCATCTATGAGCACATCCTTCCCGCCCACATTATCGATCTGCAAAGCCGCAAATGAAGCTCCATCATTGTAGACCCAGATATGCTGATTTGAGATTATCAGAATCTCCATTTCGGCTTGGCTTCCTATAATCTGGTATGCGTACATCACGACTCCGCTTGTCAACATCACCGGGATCACTAAGAGAATCATAGTTGTGACTGGCTGACTTAGCCCCTTTGTATCTCTCAGCAACCTCATAGCGATCAACGAATAGCTGATACATCATTATTAATAGAGTTGCGAAAGAATCTTCATGAATTTAGTTACGGAAGAATTTTTCTAAATAGTGAATGCTAGATGAGCTCCGTTCAAGGAAAAAGTTATATGGATGGATAATCCATCCAATTATTATGACAACCACTCCTAAAAAGATAAGCTTCATTGGAATAATGACGGCTCTCTGCATAGTAACGAACTATATGTTAATAGGGGTGCCGAACGTCAAATTCATGGATTTATTCGTCTTCGTTAGCGGCTATACGATGGGGATGCTTTCTGGGGCTCTTGTCGGCGTTTTAACATGGCTTGTATATGGAACTCTTAATCCTTACGGCTTCAATCTGCCGACTTTAGCGGCTACATGCACTGGGGAAAGCATCTATGGAATTATGGGAGGAATTCTGTCTGGAAGACTGGATCTGAAGACTGACAGATTAAGATTCTATAAGGGGTTCTGGGAGGGTAATTTAATACTCGGAGTGATAGGTTTTCTTCTCACGTTCATATACGACCTATTTACGAATATTGTGACGGCTTTAGTTTTTGAGATTCCGCTCATTGCCTGCTTGGTTGCAGGCATACCATTCGCATTGATCCATGAAGTTTCAAACTTCATCATATTCTTCCTTCTTGGAAACGTGATGATCAACACTACTCAAAAATTATGTGAGGTGATGGGAAATTAACAGTAGAAATGTGTGGTTCTGGGCTTCATTAGTACTACTCTGTGGTTTGATCGCATCAATTTACCTAAGCGTATACTACTACAACGAAAGTGTGAGATATCAGAGCCTTTACAGAGAGGCTATCAAGAAGCTGCATCATCTGAGAACACATATGCTCATCAACATTCTGATCAATTATGGAAATGGAACAAAGATCTGGTACAATGAGACTGAAGTGCCTATTGGCAGCTCGCTGCTCGATGCGACTAGGAATGTAGCCAGGGTAGATTATCAACTCTCTCAGTATGGAGCATTCGTCACAGCCATTAATGGAAGAGGCGGAGATCCCGGCTACTACTGGATGTGGTACTTCTGGAACTCCACATCGAGAAAGTGGGAGATGGGACCAGTTGCGGCTGATGCTTACATCCTCCATCATGGAGACACCGTTTCATGGGTTTATGAGAAACCATCATGGTAGAAATCGGAGTCCACCCTGTATAACCCAAGCGCCAAATAGCGGGGCTTCCAGCATATGTGGAGGAGCTTAATTATAGATTAGGGGTTCATATGCTCTCTATGAACCCATCTATGCAATCCTTGATTGATTTGAGGAATGGATGTTTTATCTCATCGATATTACGTAGCCTCCTCAATCTTCTAATGCGGAATGATATTGGCGGATGAGGGTCCCAGCGTAGCCAGTTTATGATGCGAATTGGCAATGCACGTTCAAACTGGGTCCGCCTATACCCGATCTTCATTAGGGCGTCGGCTAAAGCTTGGGGCCTACGGGTCGCAATAGCTGAATCTAGATCAGCTCTGGATTCGAAGAATTTCGCAATGAAGTAGATTAGCCCTAATGCGAAGAGCATGTAAAGGAGGCTGAACGAGTAGACCAATGTCCAGAGAATATAGACTCTTAGGAGGTACTCTGCTGAGGAGAGCGTGAACAGAGCAATAGGATCTCTCCTTTTAATATGGCTTAGTTCATGACTAATTACTGAGAGGATCTCCTCATCATCCAACCGTATTAGTAGGCCTGATGTAACTACGATTAAACCTAAGCGTGGGCTTACTCCAGAGGCGGATGCATTTGGGATACTTATGTTTGAAAGCATTATCTTCGGGGCAGGTATATGAAAGAGTCTTGAAGCTTCTTCGACGATGCCGTATATATTGACCGCTTTAATTCTTATATCTCCTGAACCGATGCGTATACCAAACTCATTAAGCACCTCTTTCGCAGCTTCAACGCTTAAACTTTTGCCAAGCATAAAAGTTCTCTCATAAATCTTCCTTTTCATCTCCATGATTTTTTCCTTGGAGAATTTATTCAGAAACTCATCGAATTCTTTAGGAGGGAGGTTAAATTGGAGAATATAGACATAAGGGGATTCCTTTGTTATGGGCCAGTCTCCCATCTGCTCAACTATCTTATGTGAGAAGAGCATCATGACTAGCTGCGTGACTAAGAAAACTATGGGAAAGTATAGTACAGGCATCTTCAGAAAAACGGTTAACACAAGAAATGCGCTATAACTGAATATTAGAAAGAGGATGAAGAAGAAGAGCATATTACCCGTGAATATTTGATGAATTATCTCTCTCTTTCTTCTTGAAGATTCAGATGAGTCTTCCACGCCTGGAACCCATACGAAATATATAGTCCTTTCTCTCATTTGCTCCTCAAACATTTGAATAGTGATCATCAAGTTCTCTCTAAGTTTATTAAGGAAAGTATGAGTCAGTGTTTCTGAAGATAAAACCCGAATCTTAACTGGATTACTGGATGTTATCTCGATGTCCACATGGCGTGAATCGTCCAGACCAACGTAAGTGAAGGTAAGAGTCTCCTCTCCGTCAATAGTGATTCGTCTGACATTTTTGAAACTAGATGAAGGGAGGACATACGTTTGGTATATGAAGTCCAGCAGATCTCTAAGCTTGTTTGGAGTTACCTCTGTTTGTATCAAAAATGATGATTCTTCAATCTCTTGTGTATTCATTAGTGTTTTTCCACATGACCTTTTTAGGACTTCACCAATAACATTTCTCTAAGTCTTTAAATAAGATTTGCTGAATCCTTGGGGAATCAGTCTTCTTAGCAAGTAAGCTTTTTATATTAAAAGTGGAGAACGTGATGATATAGCGCTATGAGCCGGCGGTTAGTCTATGGAACCAAGTAAGAAGCCACTAAATGTTCTCGTAAAGGAGATAAACGCCTATATCGGCATAGTACTCAAGAACGGAGTCGAGTACAGAGGCACGATGGTTCACTGTGACAACTACATGAACATAATCTTAGAAGGCGTTTCTGAGCACTATAATGGTCAGCTAGTCGCCCACTATGGACAAGTGCTCCTTAGAGGAAACAATATACTGTACATAATTCTTAATGCCACTCCTAAGAAAGAAGCGAACCATCCCAGCAAGTAACATGCTTAATCGACAAGTCTAAAAAGCAAACGCTGACTTTCATTATCAGTTTAATGATTACTTATGCTAAAGACTATGAATCATGATATGAAGCGAAGCTTGGCATAGCCTAATTTCCGGAGACATTAAATGATTTAACGAAGCCCCATCACAAGACAAGAAATATATAAGAAAAAACTTAAGTCTGCTTGTAAATCTGACCCGGGAGGCTTAATGATGGAAAGGCTCCTAGGAGTTATAGTTAGTTATAGGAGAGGGCCGAAGACCCAGAAGCCTAAGGAATGCCTCTTAAAGTTTCCACACATCAGATCCTCGAGTGAAGCCTCAACATTGATTGGGCGGAAGGTTGCATGGCCTCCAAAGGAGAGAAAATGCATAGGTAAGATAGTCTCTACTCATGGGAACAAGGGTCTTGTTAGGGCTAGATTTAGAAAAGGCGTTCCAGGAGAAGCATTAGGAAGCTTTGTAGAGTTAATCGGATAAGACATGTATCTTTTGAGGATTACAAGCCTAATTGGGCATGTTTCTCCACATCTATATAGTTTCGAGGTGAAATCAGGTTTATTCAGTTAGGCCTCCTGAGGAGATTTCTTGCCATCTCTAGGCACAGCTTATAATCGTATATTTTCTCCCCGGTTTCTTTAGCTTCTCTAAGAATCTCCATCTCTAATCTACATTTGAGCTGACCGATGGTTATGGGGCCTATTCCGAATACGCCTGGATAGATCTCTCTCATATCATCTTCTGGTTTTATGCCTTCTATCCCCGGAGGCGGAACTGCGTTCACGTCGACCATAACCTTCCCGTTCCCTATCTCTTCTAAAATACTCTCGTCTATCACTTGAATTCCAGGAGCCGCTACGCAGAATATGACGTCGGCTTCTCTGAGAAGACGTGTTTTCTCCTCGTGTCTTGGCGCATAAGTCCCGTGAATCTCAACGCCGTATCTCTTAAGCAGAAGATCTGCCACCTCTTTGATATATTCCTCCCCGTTTAGTCTGTTCGGATTCGTGCTTGCGATAGTGACTTTACATCCGAGTTTTGCTAGGAGAACAGCGGCAATTCTGCCGACGGGCCCGGTTCCTAGGAGAATACATCTTTTATTTTCTAGCCTTCCTAGCTTACTAGTCAAGAGAGCATGCTCGGTTTTTGCTATCATAGCTGCAGCTGTCGTGTAGGCTCCTCCCGGATCTATTATAATAGATGAGACTAGCCGGGGAACCTTAATATTCTTGATAGCTTCCAAGACCGCCTCAGCCTTCTCCAGGTCTTTTCCTCCAATAAAGAAGGAGGTAAATCTTGATCTTCTTGGCCCTCTGGAGAAGAGCGCGTCTTGAACAAGCCTTTCCGCATCCTCCGGAGTTACGTTCTCGTATAGCACTACCACATCGAATCCGGCGTCATATGCCATGCATACATCGAAGGAGCTTCTTTTGCTTCCGGTGTCAAAGATAAATAGTATTGATTTTTCTGATGCATGACGAATTATTCTTCCGCTGATTCTCTCATTCCCTAACGGCTTAACTTCTGAGCCCTTCAATTTACTTCATCTTTCGGATAAACAGAGGGTATAATATGCTTTTCCCTACGTTTCGTTATCTAAATTTTTTTGTAGCGATACATTTTTATATATAGAGATGCTCTTTTAGCCATGATTGCAAGGATGAAACCTTTTATGATAATTAAGGATCCGAAGGTTGCGAAGCTCTTTGCTGATGAAACAAGAAGGGAAATACTCCACAACTTGAGATACCGGGAGATGACGGCTTGCCAGCTTGCGAAGCTACTCGGCAAGAACGTCTCTTCAATATCGCATCATCTCTCCCTGCTTGAGAAGGCGGGACTCGTGGAGCAGACCCGAACGCTTGTTAAAGGAAACCTCATCGAGAGGTATTATCGAGCCTCAGCTCAGAAGTTCATTATCTCCTATACATTAAGCGAGGGATTAGCTCCCGGATCCGAGGACGTTTTGAAGTGGAGAAGGGAAATATGTAGAGGCGCCGTTGAGAAGGCGGGCCTGTTCGGTTTTGAGATTCCTGAAGAGGAGAAGAGTAAAGTACAATGCTTAGTTGAAAAGTATGCTTCTCTAAAGCATGCTACGTTAGAGAACGTGATTTCGAGACAGAAGGAGTCGTCTGAGATCATTAAGCCGGAGATTAGACTTCTAATATCACTTCTAACGGATGCCTTTTTATCTCAAAATGATGAGTATCTCCAAGTAATCCGGGAGATTTGTAGTGAGATAGGAATAGAACGGGAGGATGCTGGATAAGCCCATGGCGTTCATAAGCAAGCTTGCTAGGTATATAATCAGAAGATGGCATCTGCTCATATTCATGATAACCTGTACATTACTTACTACTTACATAAACATCTATATTCCGCGTCTTGGAGGGCAAGTTATAAAAAATATACTTGAGGCTGGAGACTTCAACGCGCTGGTTTGGCTTGTTATTCAGATCATCGGCTTCACAGGAGTGCTGGGCATATTATCATTCTTATCCCGATATACGAATGGATATTTCTCGCAGAAGATTGTTTATGAGATTAGAAACGACGCTTTCAGATCCATACAGAGACAATCACTTGCATTCTTCGATAAGACTGACACTGGACAGCTAATATCTAGAGCTACGACTGATGCTGAGAGAATAGGTCGGTTCCTCGGCTTCCAGTTCAGAATGCTCATTGAGACCTCATTTCTCCTCGTCGGCGTAATAGCCTCGATGATCATGATAGATTTAGAGCTAACATGCATCTCGCTGGCACTACTCTCCCTAATCCTCGTGAACTTCTCACTTTTCGGAAAGAAGATCAGACCCGTCATAAGCGAATCCCGAAGACACTTTGCACATCTGACATCGGTGCTTTGGGAAAGCATCTCTGGAATAAGGATCGTCCGAGCCTTTGCAATGGAGGATTACGAGAGAGAAAAGTTCCAGAAGCCTAATAATGCTTATTACAGATCCATGATGAAAGCCGCTGGTTTAAGGGCCACGTTTATTCCAATGACTGGTTTGATAGGCGGGTTAATGATAGCAGTGATCTCCTGGATAGGCGGCTTGAGAATTATAGAAGGCAGAATGGGTGTAGATACGCTCTATGTCTTCAGCAGCTACGCCGCTATGTTGATGAGGCCCATGCGCTTGATCGGCATGATATGGACTGGTTATCAACGGATGGCGGCTGCTGGCGAGAGAGTCTTTCAGATAATAGAGGCTGAGCCGGAGGTTAAGGATAAGCCGAACGCAATTGAACTGAAGAACTTGAAGGGACACATAAAATTCGAGAATGTCTATTTTGGATACGACAAGGAGAAGCCTATTCTGAAGAATATTAATTTAGAGATTAAGCCCGGAGAGACCGTTGCCCTTCTGGGACCAACGGGCTCGGGTAAGAGCACGATAATTCACTTATTGATGCGATTCTATGATGTTACGTCAGGAAGGATACTCATCGACGGGTATGACATAAGGGACATAAAGATAAGGTCGCTGAGGAAACATATAGGCGTGGTCTCTCAGGAGATCTTTCTCTTCAACAAGTCAGTTAGGGAGAACATATCATTTGGGAAGCCAGATGCTTCTATGGAGGATATCATCAGAGTAGCTAAGATCGCGCAGGCCCATGATTTTATAGTAAAGCTGCCTAAGGGATACGACACGATTATCGGTGAGAAAGGCATCGATCTCTCCGGGGGTCAGAGACAGAGGATAGCGATAGCCAGGGCTTTACTGCTAGACCCTAGGATCTTAATCTTGGATGACTCAACCTCAAGCGTTGATGTGGACACGGAGTATGAGATTCAGAAGGCGCTGAGCGCATTACTCAAGAACAGAACGACGATAATGATAACTCAACGTATCTCAACGATCCGAAACGCTGACAAGATAGTTGTCATGGATAATGGCGAGATAATCGAGGAAGGCGATCACAAGACCTTGATGGCGAAGAAGGGAGCATATTACAGACTCTACCAGACGCTCTATGAAGCGCAGAAAGAAGTTCTGGAAGCCGTTGAAGTTCGAAAGAAGCTTGAGAAGGAGAAGCTTATTTTGGCACGTAATGGAGGCGAATAGGCATGGGATGGCACTTCCATCACCAGCATCCATCATTAGAAAAAACTGCTGAGAGAAGAATGCCTGCCAGAGTGATCTTTGCAAGACTGCTTGGGTACTTGAGCCCATATAAGGGCTGGATAGCAACCGTGGTCTTATCGGTAATAGTTACGTCTATAACCGATATCGCGAGTCCATATATTCTTGGTCGTGAAATAGTCTCCCGATACGTACTGCGAGGAGACCTAGAAGGCCTAAAAACAATAATAGCCGTCTTCATCGGGATTCAAGTCGCCAACTGGATCGCAAATACCGTGCGTACGTATGGTTTGGGAAAGATAGGGCAATCTCTACTCTTCAGGATTAGGGAAAGGGTGTTCGCACATCTGCAGGAGCTATCATTCAGCTTCTTCGATCGCTCAGACACAGGTGATCTGATCTCCAGAGTGACAAATGATACAGACGCGATAGGCGAAGCCTTCACTTCAGGTCTTATCCAAGTAGCAAGCGACATTCTGATCCTCTTCATGACCATAGCCGTCATGTTCAGCATCAACGTTCAGTTAAGCCTCGCCTCGATGATAGTTGTGCCCATGATAGTCGCGATCGCCATCATCTTCAACTCAAAGTTTAGAGCCGCCTATCAGATGCAGAGAACCAGAATCTCAAATGTTACATCGAAGCTTCAAGAATCTATCTCCGGCATAAGGGAGATACAATCCTTCACTAGAGAGAGGGATGCGATGAGAGAGTTCAGGAATGCGAATCTTGAAAACTTCCAAGCGAATCTTAGAGCAACCAAGGTTTGGGGAACATTCTTCCCAACGATACAGCTGATGCAAGCCATTGGTACAGGCATAGTGATACTCTACGGCGGATGGCTCTCTCTTAGTGGAGCCCTCGGCCCTATCGAAGATGCTGTTGGAACGCTAATAACGTTCATGCTTTATGTTGGAATGTTCTTTGGCCCCATCTTCGACTTAACGAACTTCTACAATACGATTCAGTCGGCTTTTGCGGCCGCAGAGAGAATCTTTGAGATACTCGATGTAGAACCGGAGATAAAGGACAGTGAAGATGCTGTTGAGATCCCGAAAGTAAGAGGAGAGATAGAATTTAGAAACGTAACGTTCGGGTACAATTCGAAACGACCCGTTCTACATAACATCAGCTTCCACATTAAGCCTAAGGAGACCATTGCTCTTGTAGGTCCAACCGGGGCTGGAAAAAGCACAATAGTTAAGCTACTATGCAGGTTCTATGACCCGCAGAAGGGACAGATATTGATAGATGGACATGACATAAAGAAGATTAAGAGGAAGTCTCTCCGCAGACAAATGGGCATAGTCTTGCAGGAGACATTCCTATTCTCAGGAACGATCATGGATAACATAAGATATGGAAGGCCCGATGCAAGCGACGACATGGTCATGGCGGCGGCGAAGCTCGTTGGAGCTCACGAATTCATAGAGAGGCTTCCAGATGGATATAACACTAAGATTGGAGAAGGAGGAGCAGGCCTCTCAGTCGGACAGAAGCAGCTAGTAGCGTTCGCGAGGGCTCTGCTGAGGAATCCGGCTATATTAATCCTGGATGAGGCTACATCTAGCATAGATCCCTACACGGATCTACTCATAAGAAAGGCGATGAAACTCCTTCTCAAAGATAGAACGTCAATAATAATTGCTCATAGACTATCAACTATTCGAGATGCTGACAGAATATTCGTCATAGATAACGGAAGAATCGTTGAGGAGGGAACGCACGAGGATCTTTTAAGGAAGGGTGGGCTTTACAGCCGATTATATGAGATGCAGTTTAAGGAGCCAAGCGCGGAGGCTATTACCTCCTCTTCTAGAAAGCGGAAGTAACAGCTTCCTTTGGAATCTTTAGGATATAATAGCTTGTACATTCCATCTATGTTATCTTTCTCCTAGGTATATTTCGCGTTGCGAAGCTTTCCACGCGCGGCCTCCACCCCCGAATCTTCAGCCTCATATCCTAGATCCTTCAGTGCGTTTTCAAGAGCATTTATCGTTATTATAGTCTCTCGATCGGAGATCATCCCCATACATCCAATTCTCAA
>JAGGZB010000143.1 GCA_021162225.1 Candidatus Bathyarchaeota archaeon
TAGCGAGTTGCTGCTTGAGCACTTGGGTCCCCTTCGAGAACCTTAGCGACAGTATCTCCCTCATCGTTATCCCACCTCTTGGTGGTAAAATCTGGCAGAGTGAATAGTAGTAACAATATTGACATTTTCCTCTCGGGTCATGCGAATTCCTATATTTATCTCCCTCAGAGCGTTCTATCGGGGGTAAGTTTTGACTTGGAAGAATGCCTTTAACTCTTCCAATAGGGTCCTCTCTTCAATTCTCAAGCCCGGCATTCTTAGCCCAAGTACTTAGTGTCGCCTCGTCGTCTTCGCCAATCGTTGCTGAAGATTTTGGTACAGGATGATACCCCGAGCTAGACAAACAAGTTAATGTGATTTCGGATAAAATGCGATTTGATCTTGTGAAGAATAGTCTCATCCTTGAGCCTTCTTCACGGAGACGATGATGAAAACTTTTATTTTATGATCATGAATTGATGAGTGAAAAGGAGCTGATGAAGAAGTATTCGAGGGAGATAATCAAGAGACTTGAGGAGTCGATAAGACTGATGCGAGAGTATCTTGAAAAGAAGAAATCAGAGAAGAGGAAGGATCCAGGGATGCCTGAAGATCTGATAATAAACGGATCAGTGAGGGCAAAAGAGGCTTTGATAAAATTGGTTGAGAGAACCGAAGCCTTAGGGCCTATTCAAAAGGCGGTCTGGGCGATGACAGCTGAGTTGACGATAATCTTGGCACTGATTCTGATGATGCTCCCGAAACTCCTCATCCTAACCGCATAATACTGGCGGACGCGAAATACTGCCCATACTGCGACAAGCGACTGAAATGAGGGTGAAGAAAATATTGTGCGGGAGGTGTGATTTCCACAAAAAATCTGGATTTAGGGTGGGTCTCGAGGCGCTATTAAACAAATAAATAGTGAGGAAGTCCATATTTTAAACATGGCGGAAGAAGAAAGGATAGTCATCGATGAAAAAATTTTGGGTGGGAAGCCTGTAATAAAGGGGACGAGGATTCCGGTTTACGTTATTGTTGAGATGGTTGCTAATGGGTTGAGCATAAAGGATGTTTTGAAGGAGTATCCTGAATTGAGTGAGGAGGATGTTAAGGCAGCTTTAAGGTATGCCGCCTCTCTGCTGAAGAGGGAAACTTATTATGAGATTTCTTCTAGATGATAACGTTCCTTATTCCCTCAAAACCTTCTTAATGGATAGGAATATAGAGTGTGTGAAAACTTTTGAAGTAGGTTTGAAGGGGAGAAGCGATGAGGAGATAATAGAGTATGCTATTTCAAATGATTACAAGATAATTACCTTGGATCTTGACTTCGGTTTCCTCTTTTCCAAGTATCCGAAGGCTACGATTATCATAGTGAGGCCGAAGATCTTATTGCCAAAAAGGATTATCGAAATAGTTGACAAATGGCTGGATAAAATAATGGTGGAGAAAGGATTAATCATATTGACAGAGGACAAAGTAAGGATCAGAAAATTAGAATAACTTCATCAAGAACATCGAAATCAATTTATTTTCTAAAATGAAAATAAATTTTCGGAATAAACTCACTTTCATGAAGGGTTGAGAGTCGTACCTAATCGCCCGCCCGGGGCTTTTGGGTACGACTTCTCTTCCCCGACCAATAAATAGCTAAGCCGTTAAAGGTGGTAATATGTTAGATATCTACAATTTCAAACAAAAACTAAATTTGAGATTAAGGTATTTGGAGGAATGCAAATTAGTGATGAGAACAAGTTGTTGATAAGGAGGTTTATCGATTAATGTCGTTGGTATTAGCGATTTTCGATCTCTTATCCGCTAATCTAATCATAAAGATATATTTTGATCCAAGAATACTACGAACTTGCTTATCGCTCAGCTTGCCACTAGATTGGCTGGGAAGCTTTCTGACAAAGTTCTTGCCTTTAAGGAGACTGAATTGGTTTGAAGACATTAAATTTCCGAGGTTCTAGATGTGTTGGTCATTATGAAGGATGTTGAAGATTTTTGCCTCCCCTAACATATTTTGTGTCAATACTACCGATAACTCAAAAATCTTATACCCGATATCTGTCAACGAACTTCTGGAGAGATGGGAACCAATGGGCTAGACGATCTATTAGACTGGATTAATGAAAGGCTTGGTCAGACATTAGGTATCGAGCTATATGTGAGGCAGAAGGAGGCCCTGAAGAAACTTTTGCAAAGGTTGCATAATTCTGGCGCTATTAGGGGAGTCCTCCAGATGCCAACAGGCGCCGGCAAGACTGTGGTCGCCGCGGGGCTCATCATGGCCCTATACAGGATGAAGTTGTTACACGAAAAGGACATAATTTTCTATCTAACACCACGGAAGATACTTCGAGGACAGGTTGAAGGCAGTTTTGGTAACATCTTCCAGATCTTTAAAAGAATGTATCCTGTCGAGGCCTATCCTATGAAGGAGAGAAGAGTGTTTAACGTACAGAACTTGCAGAAGGAGGTTTCAGAAAGACTCAGATATTACTTAACTACATGGCAGGGGAATGAAATACTCATCTTAATATTGACACCTCAAGGCTTCCACGGATTTATTGAAGAGTATTGGAATGCAGATAAGCTGAATAATATTTGGAGAATCAGAATGATCATCATGGACGAGATCCACAGAGTCTACTTCGGCCCAGAGATCGTAAAAAGCATCGAAAAGCTTCTTCAAGCTCCTAGTAGTGTATGCACCATTGGCTTATCAGCGACACCAATAAAGCAGGCGATTAAAAGAATAGGCCCTATCCTATATCGGTTAAGCTCACTGCAAGCCATGAAAGAGGGCATTCTCGTGGGTAGGTTGAAGATCTATCCAATGAATACGTGGACAAGACTCAAAGAGGAAATTGGCAGAGATGAATGGGAGGTAGCGGTTATCGAAAGAGCCGAAAAGTATTCTGAGAAGATCTTGGAAAAGTTAAGGGAAGAGTTGAGGACTATTTATCCTAGATTATCTCCGGAGGTTGACCCGCTAACAATTCGGATTCCTAAGACTTTGGTTGTGGCAGCTAGCACGACGGAGGCTGATGAGATAGCACTTAATCTGACGAGATTCCTATCAGCGTCCATTCCTAACGTGAGTGTCAATGAACTCGTTAGAGTTGCTCATTACAGGGTAGAGGATCCTGTCAACGAGATAAGCAAGTTTAAGGAACAAAATCAGGGGATACTCGTAACTGTTAATATGGCGGATATGGGCTTTGATGATCCGAATTTAGAAGTGTTAGTCATAGCCAGACCTATGAGCACACCTATAGGATATGTCCAAGTAAGGGGTAGAGTTCTTCGGAAACCTAAAGTTTCATCAGATAACCTAAAGGCAATTAAATATGCAGTCCTCATAGATCTAACTGGTGCATCCAGACACGAAAAATCTGTCGAGAAAGTAGAGCTCGGGGAGTTCGAAATAGAAGACGAAAACAAGCTCAAGCGTGACTTAGAAGGAGCAGGAGAAGTGCCGCAAGTCCACGGAGAAGTCGAGATAATAGAAGATAAACCGTTCGAAATATCTCCAGAAACAATACAAAAGGAGCGAGAGGTCGCAGAAATAGATAAACTACTTGAAATAACTGAATTATTGAAAGAATGGCAAACCTATGAGAGACTGATAAAGAAGGGTTTTAGTCCTCGGCTCGTGAAAAGTTTGTTGGACGCCATATTTCAATGGAGCAGGAATTCTAACAAAGAAAAGTTATGGAGCTTAGAGGAACTAATGAAGCATGCAAAAATCCCTAAATCAAGAAAGATGGAAGTTAAAGAAATTCTAGCTGAGATTATAAGGGAAATTTTGGATGGAAAGAAAGAGACCCTGGATTTCTTATGTTCCAACATCGGCATAGATCCGAAAGAAATTGTGGAAGTGGTTTCTGAAGATTTATTGGATAACGTGAAAATCGTTTTAGTGATATCAAGAGGAATAAAGGAGTACGTTACTATAGGAGATCTGGGCGAAGTCGTGCAAAGGATCTTGAAAGAAGGCATTGATTGGGTCCTTATCAGATACCCGATTAAGTTTGAGAGGCTAGTCTATTCAATCACCGCAAAGCTAGGAGAAATCAAACGTTACTGGCTTACAAGAGATAGAATGAGAAATAAGTGGATGGCTGAGATACTTTTGGTAAGGTGGTGGTAATTTTTGCTACATATATGAAATTTTTGGAAAATGTCGTGAATTGAGCTCCATCGCTAACTACTAGATTGCTACCCATTCATTATGGAGAGCTCCGAATATAAGGTAATTGGGCAAAAGAACGTAGGATATGTTAAGGAATATACAGTATACCGATCTCCATAGAAGATGTGAAACATAGTTAATTTACCAGAAAGCTGGAAAACGCTCAATGGCGGGAAAGGACATATCTTCGTATAACACCTCTACCACGTGAGATGAAAGGGTTTTGGAATGGCGTCCTATGGGGCATGGGGTTTAAGGAGGTTTCAAAGAAGAGGAGGAAGAGATGTAAGTTCTGCGGCCGCCTGATACCAGCAGACGCGAAATACTGCCCATATTGTGGAAAACGACTGGAATGAGACTGAGAAAAATGGTGTGAGCTTTCAACCATGAAGGGAAGGAACGCGACACCCGGGTCCAAGTTATAGAGGACGATCCTACTACCCCCTCCTCACTTGGAGAACTTGCTCCCTATACTTCTCAGATAGTCCGAAGAGACCCCTTCCAAAGCACTCAGCCTCAGTCGCGCTACTACACAAAACTTCCAAACCCTCATACATAAGAAAGATCGTTGCCCTGAATATATTTTTGGGATCATTTAAACAGTCTCTTAAAAGCTGCAGAAGACCGCTAAGAATCAAGGATATCCTGCAAAGATGTCTCAAAAATGATATAATACAGTCTGTGATTCTGATATATAGATGACGGCTCTTTTCGACAGTTTTAAGGAGGTGCGTCCATTTCTAGAACATCTCTATTCGGCTGCATCGTCCAAAGGGTTAGAGGATCCATGTCAGTTACGTGAGTATGAAGACGCCGTAAACGCTCTTACGAGATGTAGGCCGGTGAGAAATTACTTTGAACATGTTAAATCAGAGCGTTGGGAGGATGAAGGTCTTGAGTTCATGTCTACTTTAAGAGAATTGTCTGAAGAGATTGTAGGCACATTCCTCCGCGATGCGGAGAGATACAAGGATCCTTCAATTCCATTGAGATATCTAATAGAATTTTTTGATAATAAGACAGTTCTTTATCATGTTAAGGTTACTTTCTTAACTGATTATCTGCCACCAAGCTTGGACGATCGGCTAAAACTAGACCAGAGGACATCGCTGAGTGTAGCAAGCGGAGATGATCGAGCTCCCTTATACTACATTTTTGAGAAAGAAGACATACCCATAAGGTTTAGAGGATTTAAAAGCCTGGCTGAAGCCGAACAGAATCTTCAAAAGACATTTTCTATGGAAGTTGCCAAGTTATTGACGTCGCTTATATTGATAGGATGTAGGTGGATTGCGATAAAGGAAGTATTATTCGGACCGCCTTACCCTTTTTGGCCGCATGAAGATGTCAAGGAGGTGGATGAAATGCCTTATTGGGAGACAATAACTTTCCCCGCTAAAGTTGAATTGAGGAGAAGTCTAGAGCGTGAAGATACTGCA
>JAGGZB010000108.1 GCA_021162225.1 Candidatus Bathyarchaeota archaeon
AGGCGTTCCAAAGGATGCGAAGATAACGTGCATTGAAGTCTATAAAGATGAGAGAGTGCCGGATTTGATTAGAATTTGGAAATCATATGCTGGAAAGCTGAGTGGAAATGTCGAAATCCTAAGTAAGAATGGAGAAGTCGCGCTAAACCTTAATATCAATGATCCCAAATTACTCGAACTTATATGGACTACTGTCAATAACCTGAAGAGACTAGCTGATAACCCGCCAGAAGTTAGATTAATTTACACTCCAGAAGGCGAAGTGAATGTGTTAGATGTTAGTAACAAAATATTAGCTGAAGATGGTTTCAAGTTCATAATAAGGAGGAGAATCGCAAATGAGCCCGACTAATCTTGCAGGGGAATACGTATTCACTATTGATGCTAAAAGAAGGTCACGATCGAATCCAAGGTATAATGGAATACTCAGAACACACAGGTTTTATATCAGATATCATAGCTTATTGAAAGGGCAAAGTCCCAAAAATGTTCTGGAGAATGGTGAACCGTTGATCACTTTCCCAGTATCCTTTATGGAAAACATTCTAAATTTTGGACTTGAAGTTGGTGGCAAACTAATCCATGGGATGAGAATAAGACCTTCAGAATTAAAGTTTAGTTATAGTAAGCCTTTGATCCTTTTGCCAAACGAGATAGCATTCCGAAGACACCTGCTTTTCTCCCTTACAGTCTCAACCTTGAGAAAGCCCACAAAGATAAATACTTTAAGAAAGTTCATGCTTACAATTAATGCTAATTTCCTCAATACTATGTCCCAGATAGCCTTAGACAGGTATAAAGACTTAAGAGATTCAGAAAGGCGATCATGGTACTGGCACGTACTCCGCGTAGGTAGGTCGATTAAGGTCTTATATAGATTGGATAGGTGATATTATGAAGCCAAACATCTCACCTCTTCTATGGCTAGCAAAGCAGTACTTGCGCTATAACCCATTTTTCATTTATGGTGATAAGAATCCTCTACTTCATCAGACAGAGATTGTTGCGAGGACACTTTTCATTAAGCCTATGAGAATATTGCTCGCTGACGTAATAGGTCTTGGTAAAACCATAACTGCATTAAGAACGCTGAAAGTCTTAGGACGATACACAGATATTAAGAAAGTCCTCATAGTGGTGCCAAGCATATTGATGGAACAATGGAAGGACGATATGAGAAGTATGGGAATAGATCCTAAGCTTATAGATAGGGAGAAACTCGATTTTTATAGAAGATCGGGAGGATTTCAGTCAGGTTGGTATATCGGTTCTATGGACACTCTGAAAAGACCGGAATATCAAAATCTGCTATTGAGAGAAAAGTGGAATGCAATAATAGTTGATGAGGCACATAAGCTTGGCATTCCTGGATCGGAGCCTAATGACCGGTGGAAGAATCTCGGTAGAGTATTAATAGAAAATAGAGACGCGGTGCTATTGCTACTCTCCGCAACTCCACATAGAGGAAAACCTAAGGACTATCTTGCACGGCTGGCGCTGATTGATCCAACACTTCTCGATGTGACGAATGTAGGTGTTTTAGATAAAGTCTTTGATAAACCTGAGTTTTATCGACGGACTCATAACGTGATCCTTTTCAGGAGGAGTAAGGACGATGTAAACAGGTTCTATGAGAAAAGAGAAATTTTTAAACCATGTCTAATGATGGCAGTTCTAACAGAACCTAACGAAGAAGAGAAAAGATTTTTAAGGATAGTAACGGAGCTGGCCACAACATACCTAAATAGCTACTACGCGCGGATGCTATCGGAATTCGGATGGAAAACGGGGCGAGCCCAGGGTATTGTGGGTCTGTTGAAGACTTTGCTTATTAAAAGAGGGCTTTCAAGCCCCCAATCTTTGGTAAAAACTTTTAGCAAGTTGGTAATGAAGAGAGGACGTTTCACAGAGCTCATGGAGCAAGGCTATAGCTTTGAACAAGTACAGGAAAAGCTGGCAGAGGAGCTTGAGGAATATAGTAAGCATCTCGATGAGATGCTAACAGGAGATATTGAAGATTATGAGAAGGAATTTGATGAAGAATTTGATAATTTGGCAAGCTATTTCGACAAGTTTTTAGGCGAAGAATTTAAGGAGAAACTAGAGGAAGCTAGAGAGAGCGCTGAAAGGATACTAAGGGGAGAAGTAGAAGATTCTAAAATAGAAACCCTGAAAAAGATTCTGAGAGTTGTTCTTCAGGAGTCTTCAGAACAATTGCCAAATGATTTTAAAGATTTGCCAAGTGGGAAAGTCATTATCTTTACAGAATTCAAGGACACGGCGTACTACTTATATGAACGTCTAAGAAGGTGGACATTGGAAAGCTTTGGAACCGAAGAGATAGTGCAGGTTTTCACATCAGACAACAGGGGAGAAGTTGAGAAAATTTAGAAGTGGCTTGCCGAGGATGGAAAGAAGGTGCTAATTACCACGGATGTAGCTGGTGAGGGATTAAATCTGCAAGCAGCCAATGTGTTAATTAACTATGAGATAGCGTGGTCCCCTATAAGGCTAGAACAGAGAATAGGTAGAATATGGAGATATGGTCAACAAAAAACCACATATGTGTTTAACATGTTCCTCGCTGACGCTCTGGAAAAGACGGTTGCTGATATAGTCTTCTCAAAGCTCTATGGAATATCTGTGTCAGTTGGAAAGCTGGAACCGATAATAGGTGAAAGGATACTATATTCGACACTAAAGAACGAACTCTTAGAACACGCTATTGGAGAAAGAACGTCGATTGGTGGTCTCATGCCTATTGAAATTGATTTCAAAGGCAATAAGCTAACATTATCGGAGAAGAGGGTAATAGAGTTGATAACTAAGGATGCCCAAGCGTTCGTTGCGGCGTTCATTAACGGCTTAAGGAAGCTGATAAGAGAAATACGATATAAGCGTATTTATCCCATCCCTTCAACACCCGAAGTATTACGCAAAGAGCTGAAGCTATTAACAGGCTTCTCAGAAACCCAAGAAGTAATAGAATTCATAAAGGAGCTCTTAGTCGCAATTTCAGATCTAATGGCTTATAGTGCAAAAATATATCGAGAAAGAATAGTCGTTAAGGACGAAGCAGGGAGAGCATATGTGTTTAATCTTGATAATCCTGAAAGGGTTCTGAGAGAAATTCTACATTACTTCGATCTAGAAGACACCGCGCCCTATTACTTCTATAGGAGTGATGAGCCAGAATTAATGCTGATAACAGAAGCAAGCATTATTATTGGTGGCGTGATGAGATATAAAGAGCCAGTAGGCGTCTTAGCGAGGTTTAAGAGTCATAGAGTATCATTAAGCATATTGAGAGGACTTGAACTTTTGAGGAAACTTTCTGAGGACCTCAGACAGGGTCTTCCGGTAGATGAGGTCTTCGGATTGGATGATGTATTTTCGCTAGTTTCACAGATAGTGAATATATCTCATAACAAGTATTATGAGGAATTCGTAAAAGAGGGTGCAGCGAAGATAGCGACCCAGCTTAGGGATTATGAATCATTTAAGAAAATGCTCCATGGATTAAGTTTTTTCGATAGAAATGAGCCCGAAGTGAAAATAGAACGACCTAAATTCTTCTTGATAAGCTCCGCACTCCTTCCGGAGACAAAGGATAAGCTAAGTGATGAGGTGTGGGAATGGACGGAAGATGAAGCCATTCCGCTAGTGTTTAACTATGAGGGACTATGCGGTAGAGAGGCTTTCAGAGTATCAAAATTTGAACACTATGACGTAAGAAGTGAGAAGAGAAATCCATCCGGAGTAGTTGTTGAAAGAAGGTACATCGAGGTTAAGACCAAAACTAGCAGAAGCTTTTCAGTGAACTTAAAAGAAGAAGAGGCAAAGATTGGCAGAGAAAAAGGAGGAGAATATTGGTTATACTTGGTTTATGGAGTTAGGACGAATACGCCTGTAATACTGGCTATAAGGGATCCGCTTAACCGGCTACAATTCAGAAGGTATGTGCAGAAAATCGAGAGAGGTGGCTATGTCCTTGACGTTTGATGATAAACAAAGATCATTAAAGCAGATCGTCTATGGAAAAACGAAGATAAAGATTTATGGAGGTTTAGAAAGCATTGGAGGGAACTGCATAGTCGTGGAATCGCCCTCTCACAAAATAATGCTTGACCAGGGTGTGAACTTCAGTCGATTAAAAGAGTTTTATGGAATATCAATACAGCCCGACAGTGTTGAAGAGCTCAGGGAGCTCGGCATCCTACCTCCTAGAGAAGCATACCAAGACGTCGACCAAATATGTATAACTCATCTTCATCTAGATCATTTAGGCAGCTTAAATGTACCAGGTGAATCATCAATCTATTTACCTTCAAAAGAGATAGCTGAAACGCTATCCAGAGCATGGTGGTTTGGATGGAAACAGCATCTCCTTCCTAAGACGCAATCATTCATTAAGTTCATGAATATTAGCGAATGCAAAAACGTTAAAATTGCTAAAGTTTCACACAGCGCCTTCCCTACATATGCCTTAAGGATTGATACAGATGATGCTAACATCATATATACAGGTGACCTAAGAATAACATCTCTCTATCCATCAATAGCTGATACCTTGAGAAATCTAGAGAAAATCAGAGAAGAAGGAGTTGATGTCTTAATTACTGAAGGCACGAACTTTGGAAGGAGGTTGAATTACGTTTCCGCAACTCAATACAGGATTACCATTGAAGAACTCTTAAAAGACTATGAAAACCAAGTCTTATTCTTCTCCGTTCATCCATTAGATCTTGAAGCTATACTGGCAACATTAGAGACTGTTTCAAAGTTTGGATATACACCTGCATTTGAGAGCCCTTACTATGCTCAACTGCTCGATAAAATGTTAGAATATGCCGATATCCACCTGGAATATGAGCTGTTTTTTATCCCGCGTTCCTCTAAAATCGTTCATTTAAATAACTTTGAAATAGCCTTTCTCGAAGAATTAAGGGATCGTAAGCTGGCTATGTTCTTAAGCCCTTATGGTGTAAAAGATTTGAAATATCTCCTGAACGTGTTAAATTTGCCAAAAGAAGGCTACTTACACATAACCGTAATAGGAGAACCACTGAGTGAAGAATCAATAATTGAGGAAAGAAAGCTAGAAAGCTGGCTAAGGCTTTTAGGAACTACCAGTCTGCGTATACATGTAAGTGGCCACTACTTGCCTCATGAATTTAAGAAAATAATTAATACACTTAAGCCGAAAGAATTGATCCCAATACATACCAGGGCGTCAAGAGCGATGATGAAGCTCTTCGAAAAATGCAAGTGATTTTGAGTCATCTGACACCGTTATGTGGTATCTTAAATTAGGAACTCAAGAGGGAAGAGCTTGCCCGCGGGCACC
>JAGGZB010000054.1 GCA_021162225.1 Candidatus Bathyarchaeota archaeon
ATCCGTGATGGAACGTGTTAGAGAAATCGGCTTACTAAAGGCTTTAGGATTCACTAACAGGCTTGTCCTAGCGGTCTTCCTATGTGAGGCGACGATAATAGGAATCGTAGGCGGTGGCATAGGAGCAGTCTTCGGCATGGCTCTCTCCTACGGGATGAGCTGGATACTTGGCAGAAGCCTAAATATAGAACTATCATCAAATGGAGAAAATCTACTTAACATAGAGATAGTTCCAACGTTCGACGTCTGGAACATAGTTTCAACGTGGATCCTCTGCATAGTGCTGAGTATGATCTCAGGCTTCTATCCATCTTGGAGAGCAGCACGTCTAAACCCAGTTGAGGCGTTAAGGCGCGAATAGACAGTGAACCCCCGGAAGGTTTTCTCTAATTTTCCTAACTTTAGACGAATATCTCCTAAGTGCAACTATGTTAAGCCTTCTGCCTTCACTTATTCAGCGAATATTTCTTTCGCTTTTCTTTCATAAATGCGAAGAGCCGAATCGGTGAAGAGAACGAAGACTACCTCTTCTAACTTATCCTCTTCCTCCAGAAACTTCTTGGTCGTTCTCAATGCTATTTCAGCCGCCTCTTCCATTGGGTATCCATAGGCCCCCGTACTTATCGCTGGGAAGGCAATAGTCTTCAGTCCCTTCGAGACTGCTAGCTTCAGAGAGTTCCAGTAGGCATCAGCTAGGAGTTCTTGTTCCCCATGCTTTCCTCCGCGCCATATAGGGCCAACTGTGTGAATCACATATTTGGCCTTCAGATTTCCTCCAGTGGTTATTACTGCTTTTCCAGTGGGTAATCCGTTAGGCCACTGCGTTTCTCGAATCTTCTTGCATTCCTCAAGTATCTTCGGCCCGCCCTTTCTATGAATAGCTCCATCTACGCCTCCTCCGCCCATCAAACTTCTGTTCGCGGCGTTGACTATCGCATCCGTCTCCTGCTCCGTTATGTCTCCTCGGATTATTCGAACCTTCACGTTATTAATCTTAAACTCCATCAAGGCATCCCCAAGATAGTTAAGTTGTAGAGCTAACGTTAAAAATATCGCGTAACGCAGCCATATCTTTTTCTTTCTTGAAGCGGGCCCATCCCAAATGAATAGATTTTCCATGCGAAGCCTTCAGATGGAAAGTATAATCGCCGCCTGATGGAATGCCCGAGTTTACAGATCCCAGCAAGTTTCGCGGTGATAACGTAGAAGAAACACAGAGTTTCAGCATGAAGATGATTCTCAAATATTTTATGTGCTATTTAAGCGGTTTTGCTAACTCACTGGTGTAACGTTTTTGGTCATGCGAAGCTTCGCTTTGCTGAATTTGGAGGAGCGAACTGCATACCCTGTTATACACGCTTGCTAAGTTGAAGCCTTTGTGAGGCAAAGCGAGGTTCTCATCAATTGACCTCCCAGTTGCATATATCATTTGCACAGATCATTCCTGATATTACTACTGCTTCTATTCCGCCACCTGGGAAGGTTGAGGCACTCGCCAGGTATAATCCTCTTATCGGTGTTTTAAAGTATGGTCTCTTGGTGTCAATTGATTGATCAAAGGCGTAGATTGCTCCTTCCGGCATAGAGGTGTATCTCTCAAATGTCTTTGGAGTTGCCGCATCCTGAACAATTATGTGTCGGCTCAAATTCGGGACTATTTTCTCAGCCTTTTTGATTAGCATCTCTGCGAACTCTTTTTTCTTTTTTAAATACTCTTTTGTTCCCCTTTCTGGAAAATCATAATAATTGGCACCCATTAATATTGTAACGCTTGCTTTGCCCTTAGGAGCTAAACTTGGATCGGCATTCGAGTTTATAACAACACCGTAACCTTCATCTAAATTCTCGATTATCGTCGGATATTCAGATAAATCCATATCGATTCCTAAGAATACCATAAAGCAGGAGGGGGACATCTTCAAGCTTTTTATGTACTCAACGAACTTCCTGTCCAATTTTTCTTCTCCAACAAGCTCTAAGAACGTAGTTTTAGCGTTTATATTGGCAACAACAATTGGACTTCTAAAAACTTTGTTCCCAACATTCACTCCTTTAACTTCCCCATTTTCTACCAGTATCTTATTCACCCTATGCCTCGTAAGGACTCTACCACCATTACGTTCTATGAAACCCTTTAAGCTATCTGCAAACCTCTGCGCTCCTCCTCTTGGGAAATATCCACCATGAAGGTAGTATGATACTACCGCAGTAAGCGCACTACTCGCCGGCGTTTTCTCTGGTTCTGTTCCCAAATAACCCAGCAGAGCACAGAGTAGAGCCTTCAAATCCTCGTTAGTGAAGTACTCATCAAGCTTTTGCTTGTATGTTTTGTTCATCCAGTTATAGAAGTGTGGATGTTCCTTAGGGTAATCAAGGAGCTTTTTATCTCCAAAAACCTTAACGATCAGTTCAGCTGGTAATGGAACGCCATAAATTTCAGAATCTTTGTAACACTCCTCGTAAGCTTTTTTAGCTTCATCAAAGAAGGCGTAAATATTCTCTTTCTCTTCTGGGAACATATCTGTGAGAACCCTTATGAACCCTTCTAAGCTATCAGCATAGATCTCTCTGCCTTTAAAGACATATCTTATTCTATTCTTTGCAAAAAGTTCATCCTTTTTGAAGCCGAGTTCTTTGAGAAAATAGCTGACAGGGCCTTTTCTCCATAATCCGCTTACGTTTTCTACCCCTGTGTTAAAGATGAAATCTTTCCTCTTAAAAGAAGAACAATAACCACCAACTTGATGATGCTGCTCTAAAACTAAAACCTTATACCCTCTTTTCGAAAGCAGAGCACCACACGTTAATCCACCTATGCCAGAACCGAGAATGATGACGTCATATTCGTTTTCTTCCTTCGGCTTATGAGGATTAACTTCAACGACCCAATCGTATTTCCTGAATTCCCTTGAAACAAAGTAGGCGGGCGCTTTCAAGGGGAAAACAATCGAGAATGCTACGCCGAGAATAATTAAAGCGTTTGAGAAGATTACGGTGAAAGGTGCGTCGAGAAGTAAAAATATAGCCGCGTTCGCCATGAAGATTACTACCCAGACTCCAGTGATTATATTGTTAATGGCCAGAAATGATCTCTCCTTCCAGTAAACCTCTGGATAATCTCTCTTCGAGACTTGAAGGGTATAAGGCTGTTTAATGATTAGAGAAAATAATGCCATCAAAAACAAAGTGAAGTAGCCGAGAAAACCGCTTCTCTCAATAAATATACTTAGGTTAAAGATAAATGTAGCAGTAGTGGCTATGCTGAAATATAGAAGAGAGGCAACGTCCATCAAATTGAAATCTCTCCTGCGGATTTGAGGGATTATAAGCAGTAGAATAATAACTAGGGGAATGACCACGCCCAACATGTTTCTCATTTTACATAACATCCAGTAAACAATCCATGGAACAAAAGAAATAAGTATGTGGAGCACACCGGGTATTTTTCTATTGTTTCTCATGTATCCCTTCATTTTCTATATCCTTCAGGTTTTCTCTATTTTTCTCTTCTCTCAGCCTCAGCGCCGGTCTAAGCATGGCCTCTTCATCACTAACTTTAACGAGGAGATATTGATCAAGCCTCAACTAAGCTTCTACCTTGATCATCATTAGATGCAATCCTCTACCTCCTTTCTCATAAAACATAAACGTTGCCCATCCACAGGTTTCACTTCAGAGATGAAGGAAAGAAAGCCTGAAAGTCAAAACATTCATTCAGCAAATAAAGATAAAGGCTTCGCGAAGTTTTAGTCGCGGTTGTTCTTTACTCATAATACTCAGTTAGGGCTTGCTGATCTGACCTCTTGGCTTTAGAGATCTTTTCCCATTCCTCACGTTTGAAGAATCCTCCAACCTGTTCCTTGATCCTCTTCGCTATCCTCGGCCCTATTGACGGAAGATTCGATAATGATTCTATTGAGGCCTTTCTCAGGTCCTCTATTGTTCTGAAGCCTGCATTAAACATGATTCGAGCTCGAACTCTGCCGACACCATCAAGCCTAGCGAGCGGGATAAGCTCCGGCTTCACGCCTTTAACGACTCTTTCTCGGAGCTCCGCTATCTTTGGAAGGATGTCTTTTTGACCTAGCAGCTTCGCTATCTCTTGAGAAGCGTAGAGAAGCCACTCGCTTGTTGAGATCAGCTGGTAAAGGTCTCCGGGCTCAACCCCAAACATCTCGATTATTTCATCTTCAGACTTCTCCTCTATCCACGACTTCAGAACCCATGCAGTTTTAACCTCGCCCAAGAATTCTTCGTAGGCTATGCTGTCAGCCCATTCATCCGGCTTCTCAAACATTAATTCATCCTTGTGCCTCTCCAAAAACATCGATACTCTATCGATTTCTCTGTTTGAGCATCTTATCTTTGGAAACATATCCGGCGTATGAGCGATCATGTGGAGAAAACTTATCTCGCTCGTCTTCGGAGCTCTCATCAGCAGACCGTCTCTTATGATTATCGCTGATAGAGGATCAATATATAGCTGGGAGACTCTTCGTCCGAAGCGTGTAGCATGGATCTCAGGCCCTTCAACCGTTATCATATCCTCCTTATATAGAAATTTTAGGATCTTAGCGATGAGTCCCTTCAACGCTCTGAGGTCATACTGGTACGCGTACAGAGTCCTTCCAAAAAAGTCATATATACCTTGCTCTGAACGGGCAAATTCCGAAGCTATAGTCGCTAAGACATGGGATCTTAAGACCCTCTCAACTCCGAGCTTTGACCATATTCTCTCAGGCTTGGCAAGAACAAAGCTCTCAAAGAGATAATCTCTTTCCTCCTCCGTCTTCGCGATTAAAACAGACTCGCCAATCTCGTCGTATTTAGGCCTTCCAGCCCGTCCAACCATCTGCTTATACTCAAGGACGCTTATTGGGTAATAACCATATCCCGGCTCGTATCGCCTGTAAT
>JAGGZB010000004.1 GCA_021162225.1 Candidatus Bathyarchaeota archaeon
TACTTAAGAAACATGGGGCTCGAAGAGTATTTGTGGGAGCTTCTCATGCTCTACTCGTAGGGGAAGCTGCAAGACTCCTAAATGAGGCAGGCGTAGAGGAAATCGCTGGAACTGACAGCGTTATGAACAAATATGCTAAAGTTTCTGTAGCGCCGATACTTGTGAAGAAGCTTAAAGAAACACAGATTCTCTAGTTTTGAAAACAGGAGAATAAATCATGAAAAGGAAAGCTGAAGTATCCACATTTAGTTTTTTGGATGAAACCATCCGGAGACTTAATGAGCCAGGGCTGCTGCTCGTTTCCGGGGATATGAAGCGAGCCAACGTCATGACTATAGGATGGGGCTTGCTCGGAATTCTTTGGAGCAGGCCGTTTTTTATCGTAGCAGTTAGACCCTCAAGGTACACTCATAAATTTATAGAGGAAAACGGAGACTTCACGGTGAATGTTCCAAGAAGAGATATGGAGGAGACCGTCACCTATTGCGGAACTGTTTCCGGAAGAGATCACAACAAAATCGAGGAGAGAGGATTAACTCTGCTCCCTAGCAAAAAGGTGAATTCTCCTATAATAGAGGAATGTATAATCAACTACGAATGCAAAGTTGCTTACAAGGTCAGAGTTAACAAAGAAGAACTATCACCGAGCATCCTTTCACTCTGTTATCCGTACGGAGACTATCATACACTATATTTCGGTGAGATCTTAGTGGTTCATGCAGATGAAAACTTAGATAGCGACTAAGTCCCTCGCTTTTTCGCTTTCCCATTAAGATAACTACGTTATTCTTAGCCATATCAGAAGGGGCATTCCCTGATGTTGAAGATAGATATGCACGTTCACACATGGTACTCTGACTCTGAAGCATCAGTCAGTGAGGTGTTGATGGAGGCGGAACGTAAGGGTCTAGATGGATTAGCAATAACGGATCACTGGACTATCAAAGGCGCGATTGAAGCAATGAAGAAAAGAGGAAAACTCATTATTATACCAGGTCAGGAGATTGAAACCAAGCATGGCGAGATCTTAGCTTTAGGAATAAAGAACAAGATAAGAGCTAAACTGTCCATACAGGAGACTATAAAAAGGATACATGCGCAAGGAGGGTTAGCCATAGTTCCTCATCCAACAATTCCCTTGTTTAGCGTCCTGAATGAGGAGGAGATGAAGACTCTGCCTCTTGATGGAATAGAAGTCTTCTCAGCTATAACTCCCATTCCTGGATACTTTCTAAGGAAGAACATAGAGCTAGCCCGCAGGCTAAGATTGTCTATGGTGGCTGGAAGCGACTCTCACTACGCAGAGACCGTGGGAGACGCGTATACAATAATTTATTGTAGGAGTAGAAAAGTAGATGATATTCTTCGAACTGTTAAGCTCGGACGAACTTCTATAGGCGGGAGATCTTCAGGACTCATATTCAAGTGGAAGACGGCTAAAGATGTTATTCTACATACCGCTTATGATCTCCTTATAGACAGAAAGTTTTCTGAGATTAAGAGAAGGAAACCATTACGTTTCTTCTTTAAGAAGGAGTATAGTCTTCTATGATCTTAAGTTTCAATCAATCTTTTCTGCCCAACACCAGTTAGTCTCCACTTGTAAGGCTTCTTACCACTTCTAGCGACAATGCATTCTTTTTCCATAAGATGAAGATGATGCAGAACCGAGGAGTAGCTAAGGCCCGATTTTTCGCTTATCAAAGCAGCGTCTAGTGGAGACTTCTCCAGAAGCTCCGCTATTCTTGTTCTAGCCTCTAATCCGGAGCTTATATTCTTCGTTCGTATCAGAAATGCTTTAGGATGATAATCTCGCCTACGCATCCTAAAAAATCTATGCCTTCTATATCAAAAATATTTTCGTTTATGCTTTCATAAACCTAGAGAGACTTATCTGTTTAGTTTCCTCTCCACTCTCGAAAAGAGACCTTATCTCCTCCTCTATGAGATAAATTCGCTGAGCATAGTATTTTGATATTCCATACCTTTCTATCAGGTTTCGAGCCTCCTCAAGATACTTTTCTATACCGCCGCGATAAACCGTTAATGTAAGTTCACCACCGCATTCTGGACATTTACCTATTAAGGGAACTCTACGAAATCTTTTGTTGCATCTTTTACATCTAAAACTCTGAGAGGCATAGGCACGCAAATTTCCGGAAATATCTCTGAGAAAATGTGTAGTCAACACTATCTCCGCTACACTCTTAGCATCTACCGCTTGAATCTTCTCCGCGAGCTGGAGCTGTGCTCTAAGCTTGTCTCTCATCTTTTTTATTTTTTTGTATCGACTCTCACGATTCGCCTCATTGATATTAGAGGTGGGAACGGTGAATCCGAATCCTTGGAGCTGCTTCTCGCTTCCAAACCTGTACTTAACTATATCTATCTTCTTCATAAGCGACCTAGCACTTGAACCTTTTAGTGTCTCTTCATAAAAGGAAAGAGGATACTTTGATGCAACGTCAAATTCGTGAGCTTGCCTCTGAACTTCCTGTGGATTAATAATTCGAATAATAAACAGCGGAGAGTCCATTATGCCGCCTATTCGATCGGGAAGGTATTCTCTCGAGAAATTAAGAAATGCATCAAGAGCAAGCATTATGCTGTCTTCATCTCCGTCACAGTCTCTGCGTTTGGCTGAATGCCAGAAGGGATGCGCAAAACACACGTTTAGATCAGTGAAGCCTATTATTCTACCGAGAACGCCGGCGCATGTATGAGGGGCTAATCCTATCACTATCTTCCCTATCAGATCTTCAGGACGGCTGATTTTATAGAAAGGAGGTAGGTGATAAACTTTCTCTAAAAGCTCATCAACGAATCTTGCTGTGCGAATCAAATAATCTATGCTCTTCCGCGGGATTATAATATCCTGAACCTTAAGCTCGCATATTTGGTCGGGATCTACAAGAGGCTGACCTAGGTAATCGTGGGTGTACCCGAGTTCTCTAAGCTTTTCAATGGAGCATCCGATTTCCTTAGGTTTGAAGTGTGTTAGGGGAGCATTTGTCATGTCGAATCTAACCGTTCCATCCTTATATACGGAGAGAGAGTATTTCGCTCTTAGAATCCCTTTTTCAATTATTTCTGGAGTCCTCGTCTTGTTTGTTAAACCCTTCACTCCCTTAACATGTTTGGGTCGGTATCCAATCTTTCTGCAGGCTTCTTCAACTATTTCCTTTAGGGGTATTATTTGCTCATCATAGCACACTGCCTCAACTTTACACACTGGGCAAAAATTTTTTTCTAGTGATCTTCCACATCTTGGGCAAGTGAGTTCTTGAATTGTCTCTGATCCGCATTTGGGGCAGAGACGCGTGAAAGTTACGGTTTGACACTTTGGGCACCTCCTCTTAGATACGGTGACGCTTATCGACCCTTTTTCACACGCCCTCATTATATCTCTCTGAGAACCACCTTGTAATCCTACAGGAAACAGAACATGTACAGGAGGACTCATCTCCCTCTTGCTTGCCTTCTCTGGTCGGCCGACTCTTGCTCCAACAAATGTTGGAGCTTTATCCCGTATCTTCACTCCAGATAAACTATATAGATTTTCAAGTGTTGACATCTCGTCATTTATCTTCACGTTCTTTGAGTTGCATATCCCGAGAGTAAAGGAGAAGGAAAAGGCGTCGTCGCCTTCTATTAGAATCTCATTCCCAGATATTCTGTGAGGAAGACAGATGCACTCAAGAATCTCTTTTATCCTCTGATCCATTCTCCCCCTAATCTTCTTTATTTTTCCATCAACTTTCTCTATCTTTGATTTTGATAACCAGTTGCGAAGTTCACGAATATCGCATGGGTGAATATTCGACCAGAAATATGTATAGGCTGGATGTAAAGGAACCTGGAGAGCTTGGCTTATTCTAATAGCTTCATCTATGCTTGGTACATTAGCGAATGGGTAATTGATATATTTCTGAAGAGTCTCAGATGAAATCGAAATCTTGGTTGCAGCTTCCTTTAGATCCCCATTAAACTTTTCGTTTATTATTTCCTTAATCTCCTCTGCCCACCATTCTTCAACATAACCCGATGGAAGAAGATCTTTATTGTTATACAAGAAATCTCCAAAGCTTACTAAGAGGTCACCGAGGAAAAGAATCTTGTCGATTTTATCTTTAATATTGTTAAAGTTTTTGTAAGAAACCTTAACTACTGATCCGTCTTTAAGCCTTACGATTGGCGGTTCAATAGAATCCACGGATAAAACTATCCCAGATTTGCCTGGAGTCTCAATCTTAAGCTGAGTGCCGCCAGCCAAGAAATTTTGAAGAACACTCATTGTTAAGGGATGAACAGCTACGGCCGCGAGTCCTGTATTCCTCGCTCTGCCATAGCGAAGTCTAAATCCGCCCTTTGTAGAAGGAAAACTTAGAATTGGACGGCCAGCGGGGACATCCTCCATAAAACCTGACTTCTTCCTAGAGGTCTCCTTAATCTCTCTTAGCCATTCCCACCCTTTAATCTTGAGATTCTCTACAACCGCTAAAACCTTTGCCGCTCTTCCTATTATTCCATCATTAATTACACGTAATGCTCCTCCACGCAGACAGTTCGTCTCAACGCGTGGAAGGTTCCTGTAGGA
>JAGGZB010000141.1 GCA_021162225.1 Candidatus Bathyarchaeota archaeon
GCGATGTATGCTATCTCAGCGGCGCTCTCAGCATCTATAGTGTAGGCTTCCCATCTTAGCTTGGGCTTCGGGTTCGGCTTTAACCGTGATAGTAGAATTGCTAAGTGCCTCTTTTTCATTAGTCTACCTTGACTTAAGGACGCTTCGAATCCTTCCGGGATTAGATTATTCCCTTCTCTAAAAGTTTCTCCCATGATATTTCCCCAAGCATGACGTATGCTTCCTTCAGCGTTAAGACTGGCTGGCGGAAGGCCGCTGCTTCGTCTATTGAGATTCTTGGGCATGCAGTATTTATGTATGCTTCGAATTCTCGGAAATTTCTGAGCATCTGATCCGTTATCTCGCGGAGGGAAATCAGATACGCCTTCTTTCCAGCCTCTTCTATCTTATTCTTAACCCTGAACGCTTCTCTGAGCCTCTTCTGCCCAGGCTTTAGACCTATTATGACCCCGTAGGTCTCGGCTTTCCTAGCTTCTTCTATCTCAGCCCATCGCTGCCTCAGTATTCTTCTAGCATCAGCGTCAAGGGAATAAGCCCTACCTTCAAATGGGTCGGCTGCCACAACAGGCTTCATAGTTGTCAGAGCTAGCCCAAGCGGATGGAAGCGTCCTCCGCCGACGAAGAGAAATGCCTCAACATTCTGGGAGATCGCCCTGGCGTTCGTGTAGTCGCATCCTAAAACCTGTCCAGGATGAAGTATGCTTGAGGCGTTCCCTACATGGACTTCCTTGCCGGCTGAGGATAGGATCCTTCTAGCTGCCTCCAGCTTTTTCACATGCTGAACCGTTGTGGCGAGCCCTATTCTTCTCCAAGGCTTCAATAGGTCTATGGCTTTTCTAACAGCTTCCTCAACTGGGATCTCAGCGTGAGCTTCGAAGTATATCGTCGGAATATCCAGATCTCTAAGCATCATCGTGTGTCCGTAATGAATTATCAGGTCTGCATTCAGCTCCTTAGCCTCAGCTAAAGCTACGTCGCATGCTCCGTAGCAGGGCTCTCCGGAGATTATCACAGATGCCCCAGCGCGCTCAACTATCGAAGCCAGTCTAGCAGCTAGGGGTTTCAAGCCGTCTGGGAGCTGGAGGAGGACTCTCTTGGCTCCCCTTTTTTTAATCTCTTCTCCGAGACGTTCCTCCTCAAGATTGAAGAGATCTCCACGCATGGAAACTCCCATAAGGATGGATTGACACCCAATCAATAGGGTAGAAGATTATAAATTTATAGGAGCTGACCGATCAGTTTGGGTCTGCTTGGATAGGCAATATGCTGATGAGGATCTTCAGTTCTCTATAGGTGTTTAATGATGCATGGCTCCTTTGAGCTGGCTGAGAAGATCATGACCGATTATGCACGTAGAACCGGAGTTTTAGGCGATCGTAAGCCGAGACGATACCTTTGGACCGACTCATTCGCTGTATGCAACTATCTTGGACTTTACCGGATAAGCGGGAATGAACATTATATGCATCTTGCACTTAAACTCGTGGATCAGGTTCACTTCGTGCTTGGCAGACATCGTGAAGATGATCCTAGGCGAGGCTGGATAAGTGGATTGAATGAGGAGGAGAGGAAGAAGCATCCAACAGTCGGCGGCTTGAGGATCGGTAAGCGATTGCCTGAACGTGAACCAGACGAGCCATTTGATGAATCCCTAGAATGGGAGAGAGACGGCCAATACTATCACTACTTGACTAGATGGATGCATGCCTTAAATAGGGTAAGTCGGGAGACTGGAGATTCAATCTATAATTTGTGGGCCGCTGAGCTCGCAAAGACCGCGCATGCAGCGTTTGTCTATGAGAGAGGCGGGCAGAGACGTATCTATTGGAAGATGAGCATAGATCTAACTCGACCTCTTGTTGGTTCTATGGGTCTGCATGATCCGCTTGATGGATTCGTCGTCTACAATGAGATTCAAGCGTCGGCGCCTAGGGATCCAGAATGGCCGAGTCTAACGCGGGAGATCAATGAGCTTCTAGAGATATGCATGGAGATGAATTGGGCAACTGACGACCCGCTTGGCATAGGAGGTCTTCTGTGGAACTCATACTTCCTAGCGGAGATGCTTGTGAATGGACGTTTTAGACGAGCGGATCTGTTACTTAATGTATTGAATGATTCTCTGCTGAGCTTAGAGCTTTACTTGGCAGCTGATCCCTTAAGGCTTTCAGCCAGTAGTAGGCTTGCGTTTAGGGAACTAGGTCTGTCCATAGGGTTTAAGGCTGTTAAAAAGCTACAGCAACTTGTTAAGGAGTCGAATCTCTCCAGCCACGAGGAGATATGCTCGCTGATTAGAAGCTTGACACGCTACTCTTGGATAGGCGACGAGATTGAGAAGTTCTGGCTTAGACCAGAGAGTAGAAAGAGCTCTCTGTGGAAGGAGCATCAAGACATAAATATGGTGATGCTGGCTACAAGTCTCATTCCTGACGGATTTCTATAGCGAAGACGGCCAACCAGATCCTTTTGTGTGTATTACTAGAAAATAGGATGGTAGACTATGGGTTTTGACGAGTCGTTCGAGGATCAGACTTCACGAATAAACTTCCCACTTTACTATTATTCCTTAAACTTTTCCGGGGGGATATAATCGCCGAATCTCTTTCTAGCCTCGATTAGACGTTTGCGCTGTTGACCGAGCACATCGAAGAGC
>JAGGZB010000169.1 GCA_021162225.1 Candidatus Bathyarchaeota archaeon
ATCGGAGTCCTCACATATCCTTGGATCTATCGGAATTCTGCCTAGAAATCTAATGTTCATCTCCTTAGCTATCTTCTCTCCCCCGCCTACTCTGAAGATGTCGATTTCAGCCCCGCAGTTCGGACAGATGAAGCCGCTCATATTCTCGATTATCCCTATGATCGGTATGTTCAGCTGCCTAGCGAAGCTCACGGCCTTCATGACTACGTCTCTTGAAACCTCTGAGGGGATGGTCACTATCACAACGCCGTCCATATTGGGTAGAAGCTGCATGACACTTAGTGGTTCATCACCGGTTCCGGGAGGCAGGTCTATAAATAAGTAATCTAGATCACCCCAGACGATATCTGAGAGAAACTGCCTTATTGCCTGATACTTTAGGGGTCCACGCCAGATGACTGGAGTTTCCTGCTCGGGAAGAAGAAAATCCATCGAGACCACCTTTAGGCCCAGCGGCCCGGAGGCGGGAAAGATACCAGGCGGGCCTGCGACAAGCCTTTTCCCCTTCAACCCTATAATCTTCGGTATGCATGGACCGTGGATATCTGCATCTAAGACACCTATTCTCCCCTCCCTCCCATTCATTGCGAAGGCAACTGCGAGATTCGCGGTGACCACGCTTTTCCCAACTCCCCCTTTACCGCTGATAACGGCGATTTTATGCTTAACTTTACTCATTCTCTCACTAACTTTCTTCATCTGCTCCTGAAATCTTTTCCTGGCTTCTTGACTCTGCAAATAGACTCCTCCGTAGAGTATTACGTTTAAAAAATGAAGTAGTATTTATTTCTTTAGCTTAAAAAATCACCGAGAAACATGGTTAGTCTTGACATATAATAGTGCCTTTTAAGCAACTACATAAAAAAGTAGCAAGAAAGTTTATTTTATGTCTAGAATCTGAGCTGCATTCTTTCCGAATATCATGTCTCTTTGCTCTTGGCTAAGGCCGATCTCGTAGAAGAATGTGTCCCAGAAATGTATGAGTCTAGCATACTGCGACGATGGCTCGTCAAGTCCGAAGACTAGCTTCTCAGGCCTAAGCCTTATCCACAAGTGTTCCCAGATAGCCTTCGCCTTAAGCCATATTCCCTTCCCAGATATGTCCAGCCAAAGCAACGGATTCTTCTGCGAGGTATTGTATGCCTCAGAGAACCATGGATCGCCCATATGGGCACAGACGATCTTCAGCTTAGGACACCACCTTGCTATTCTGTCCAAGTATACTGGACGCATATACGCTGAGCTTACATTCTGCCTCTCAGTAACCGACTTACGTGCGACGACTCCCGTATGAAAGAGCGTCGGCATTCCGTAATCTTCAGCTTTCTCATAGTAGCGTAGAAACTTGTCGTCATCGTATCTTCTCGTTGGATTCAGAAATTTCAGCCCCTTAAAGCCCTTTGAGTAGTACTCGTCAACAATCTCTGGATCATTCTTCGGTCTCCCCGGCTGTATTGTTCCGAACCCTATTATCCTGTCGGAGTAATCCTTAAAGATCCGTTTCCAGTCTCTATCTTCTTCGTCACTATACTCTTGAAGTGGAGAGGAGAACAAGCATACCTTATGCACTCCGGCTGAATCCATATCTCTAAGCAAAGTCTCAATGAAGTCCCCGCCACGCTGCCTCCTATAGTGATGGTGAATATCTATAACGAGCTCATGCTTCTTCGGGTATTCATCATAATATGCCACGTCGCCTTGAACGCCTCGCCTCACCTTAAGGATACCCGTCACATCTCCGCTCATAACAACACCCTCGATAAATAACCTCAAGAACTCTTGAGCATAGGGAAATATAAATGTTCTAAAGGCATCAGCGTTTCTTCTTCTTAACATTCTTAACGAGGACCTTAACCTTCTCGGGACTTATCTTCTCTATCTCCTCAGCCTTCCTTCTCGTCTCCTCGGATCCAGTCTCATCAACAACGACCACGAAGATCCTTCCGTATTTATCCAGATACTTTGATATTCTCTCGGCGATCTTTCTGAGGCTTCCCGGGCTACGCACAACACCCACCTCGATAGCTACGCCTCTCTCACCCGATACGAAGTCTAGGTCTCCACGTCCTCTCTCCTCGACTGGTATACCCTTATTCTTTAGGAGGCTGGAGAGCTGCTTCCGATACTCCCTCTCAGCCTCCGCGCTTCTCGGAGAAAAATCCCTAAGCACCCCGCTGATCTCCCCCTCAAGGGCCTCCAAAAGGATTATCCTTCTCACTCGTTGCTTCACAGTTGTCTCGATCTCCTCAACGACGCCGCCTCTCTTCAGAACTCTTCTGAAGACGCGGGGCTTCGACTCGATCTCCACTGCCGCCTCTTCTGTAGGCTTCTTCTCCTCGACCTTCGGAGGCTTAGCGGCAGCTTTCCTCATCTTTTTAGATATGATCCGTTTCTTAGCCCTAGTTGACCTTGGCTTTCTTCTCTTAGCCTTCGGCTTCCTAGCCTTTATCAGTGAGATCTTCTCGGCGAATTCCCTAACTTTAGAGGCTGAGAGGACGCTTAGAGCCTTTATTATGTCCTTCTTCTTCGTCGCCTTCTTTGTTCCGAGAATAGTCGATTTTACGAGTTCAACTCCAGCTTCTCTTGCGAGACGCCTCAGCTGGCTGACGCTCATGCAGTTTAGAAGCTCCTCTTTCGTGAGGCGTGAAGTACCAAGAAGTTCTATGAGATCCGACGCTCTAAACTCTGATTCAAGCAGAACATCTATCATTTGTTGCTTCGTTCTGGCTTTACGAACCTCTCCTAAGGCATCTTCCCATTCGAGCTTTACTCCATTTCTCTCAGCAAGCTCCACAAGCTCCTCCTTACTTAGTCTGTTCAGCAACTCCCTAGTCTGATCATAATCTGCAAGTTTCTCCTGAATCGACAAAGAAAAGCCTCCATTTCCTCCTTTGGCGGAGAAATAAAAAAGTTTTATGGGCCTCTCAACTCTAGAAGGTTATGCCTATCTCCTCACTTATGCTCTTGCTGAGGTTCTTCGCCGCCGAAGCGACAGCTTGAGACTCCATTATCTTAGGCTCCGCGTCGATTATCGGTTTTATCTTAACCCTGCGGACAATATTCGCTGCTATGTTATATTTGACTCCGTCGTCATAGGTGACGCGAAGCCTCATTTGCAGAATGATTCTCCCCTTACGTGTTATCCTGTACTCTTCCATCTCCAAATATCTTCTCAGCAAACCTAGCTCATATATGTCATCTATGAAGAAGTTCTTCACGCTTTCAGCCATTCTCTCCACAAAGAATCTGATCTTTGGATAGAATGAGTCGTTGTGCTGAAATCTCTCAATAAACCTTAAGGTTTCTATTACTGGAACCTTGTGAAAGAGTCTGGGGCGAGGCTTTATGAATATGGGTGAGGCTTCTATGGGCTTCATCATTAATGAGCTACTGGCGAAGCCTTATTAAGCATTCCGATAAGCTTCCTCAAAGACTTTTGAGATTAATCTTTCCTAGTCGATTAATCGTTTACTATACGAAATTCAAGTATACGAAAAATATATAAGTTTCACTGAGTCGATTTTTTCTAAACGGATAGTGAGGTGTTAACATTGTCCTCAGCGGGAGGAATACCCGTCCTAATATTGAAGGAAGGAACCACGAGGGCCAGAGGCAGAGAAGCTCAGCACAACAATATTATGGCCGCTAGGATAATCGCTGAGGCTGTTAAGAGTTCTCTTGGCCCTAAGGGTATGGATAAGATGCTTGTCGACAGTCTAGGAGATGTAACTATCACAAGCGATGGCAAGACCATACTTGACGAGATAGATGTTGAGCATCCGGCGGCTAAGATGATGGTTGAGGTCGCCAAGACCCAAGACGACGAGGTCGGAGACGGAACAACAACATCAGTTGTAGTTGCAGGTGAATTATTAACGAAGGCTGAGGAGCTTATAGACAAGAATGTTCATCCAACAGTCATCATAGACGGCTATAGAAAAGCCGCAGACAAAGCACTAGAG
>JAGGZB010000064.1 GCA_021162225.1 Candidatus Bathyarchaeota archaeon
GCCGCGGCGGAACACGGTGATGCTAGAAGAGCCTTAGATTTACTTCGAGTAGCAGCCGAATTAGCTGAAAGAGAAGGAAAAAGCATAATTTCTGAGGATCATGTATACCAAGCGCAGAAAAGAATTGAGCATGATCGTGTCGCTGAGACATTAAAGACTCTCCCCATACACTCAAAAATAGTTCTCTTGAGCGTATTCCTTATTTCAAAGCATAAGGGGAAGGGATTAATGACTGGAGATATCTATAATGTTTACTGCGAATTGTGCGGAGAAATGAATATCAATCCACTTACACAAAGGAGAGTCAGCGGGTTAATAAACGAGCTTGACGTGATGGGTCTTGTTAACTCTCGTGTTGTAAGTCTTGGTAGATATGGAAGGTCAAAAAAGACAACCTTAGGTGTTCCTTTCAGAGTGGTGAAAGAAGTCTTTCTTGAGGATGAAAGAATGCGAAACATGATAAATTATGTCCCAAAATACTTGAATTCTATACATTAAAAGAGTTGTCAAAAGCCTGAAATGAAGTTTATTGGAAAGATTCTAAAACTCTGCAGATCTATTATAGGGGCTATACCTGGATTAGGTGTATGTCCCATCTCTTTCTGATACTCTGTCTGCCCCTGCCATGCCCCAGAATTTACCACAGCCGTCCCTCTGTAAAAGCTATAACTCATCATATGAACATGTCCAGCATGAAAGATATCGGGCTCCTCCTCGATAACCAAGTGATCCACAGGTTCTGATGCTATTAATGTCCTTGATCCATAAGTGGGCGCTAAGTGTCTGCATTGAAGAAGAAACTTCATAGCCTCATCTGGTCTTTCAAAGGTCATCCTTGGAACGGCAGATATAACATCATCCAAGCTTCGACCATGAGTAACTAGAACTTTGACTTTGTGAAGGCTCAGCATGCATGGGTTGCCAAGAAAATAGTTTTCTCTAACCTCGTAGAGGGGCTCGGCGTATTCTCTTGATAATGCAGGTTGAGGTAAAGCTCTTCTGCATGCATCATGATTTCCAGGTATAAGAATAACCTCTATATATTCGGGGATTTCCTCTATTAGTCTGGCTGCAGCTTCGTATTGCTTGTAGATGTCATCTATCTCTAGTTCTCTAATTTGTTGCGGGTATATCCCAACGCCATCTACGATATCCCCAGCTATGATGATGTATTTCACGTGAGATGCTATCTCTCTAAGATATCTATTTCCAACTTCTCCTCTTAACCAAGAGAGAAATCTTTTGAAGGCCTTCTCTATAAACATCTTGCTTCCTACATGCATATCTGATAGGAGCGCTACGTAAACAGGCAAGTTAGCTCTTCTCGGCTTTTTTAACGGCAGATCTGGGAGGATTATATCCTCAGCTATCAAAAGATTATTTTTTCCCTTAATTGCGCAGATGCAGATCACTTGATCAAGCATTAATCTTTGCCCCTTACGGTAGAGATCCAGATTATGTGATGGTACAAAAACCGTTGCATTCGCCTCTAAATCCTCAACGTACAGAAAAATTCCATTTGTAGATTCGCGTTTCTCCATTAGCATGCATATAAATTTGACTTTTGAATTAGTTGGAGATCTTAGAGCTTGGCTAATGCTTCCAGAGTCTTTTGAATCCACTCTGCTTCTTAATATCTTCTTAATTTTGAGAAATCTACTCCGAAAATATTTGACGTAATTCTCCAGGGTACCTGTTGTGCTTATGCTCTTAGCTGGATCCCTTATGATTTCTATCTCAGACTCGATCTCCTTAGCATAGGGTTTATAGCCGCCTTTTCCAGTAGTAATGACGGTGAGATTTTCCTTTTTTCGCATCTCTTTGATCTTTCTCTCGATAAGCTCAGGTTCTAAGAAAAGGGGCTTCTCAGATAGATTATTCGCTTCTTCAATTATGCTTTTCACGAGAGCATCCAGATCTACTTTTTCAGAGGCATCCTTTAGTATTTGAAAAGCTTCACTACCTATTTGATATCCTGATTTGATTATTAAGGAGATAGCACGTTTCAGTTCGGCGTCTCGCTTCAATTACGATCCTTCTGGCTTAAATGAAAGTTCTCAAATATAATTAAAATTGATGATACAATTTTTAACTCTAATCACTTAATCAGAATGTACGTACTTGTTTAAATTTTTCCAATATTTTTTTATTTTTTGAATAAGAAATATATATTCTGGCGTATCTGGAATGGAGTTACGTAAGGTTCAGAGGACTAGAGGCGGAACCTTCTTTGTCACACTTCCGAAGGATTGGGCCTTAAAGAATGGAATTAATCAGGGATCATTCGTGTATGTCTCGATTACCCCTAACGGGCGTCTCATAATTGACCCTCAATATAATTTGAGATCTCGTCCTTCAACGATAAAAATAAAGCCAAGCCCCTATCTAAGCAGGGAAATAATAGGCAAGTATCTCCTAGGCTTCGACACAATTCACATAAGTGCCAAGGATAGGATCACAATAAAAGAAAGAGAGATAGTTAAGGAGACCGTTAGTAGGCTGATCGGATTAGAGATCATAGAAGAGGATCACGCAAATATAGTCATCCAATGTTTATTGCAACCTGCCGCTCTTTCTCCAGAGAAGATTCTTCGACGTGAGTATCTAATATCTTCCGGGATGCTCCGAGATTCAGTATTATCCCTTCTCCAAAGAGACACGCAGCTTGCAAAGAGCGTCATCGCCAGAGATAATGAGGTAGACAGATTATATTTTTTGGCGGTTCGTACATTAAGGACAATAATCCAAAATCCACGTCTAAGTGAGAAGATCGGAATCTCTCCAATAGAGTGTCTAGATTATCGTTTAACAGCAAGTCTAATAGAATCTGTTGGAGATCAAGCTTCGCAGATTGCGGAGCATTCAATTTGGCTAAAAGGAGCCGATATGCCTGAAGGTGTTGTCGCATCAATGAAAAGTCTACAGAGGCATGTCAGCGAAGCCTACCAGACTGCTGTAACAGCGTTCTTTTCACGTAGTGTTTCGCTTGCAGAATCCGTTCGTGATAAGAAAGAAGAAGTGAAAAAGATCTGTGAAGAGGCTGAATCTGCATGTGCAACATTGAATGCCGAGACATACCAGAGGATAATTTCAGTGATTTCCTTGATGAGTCGTATCTATGATCACAGCGTAGATATATCCGACCTGACAATTCCTAAAATAGATGGAAGGATGTCTCAAGATCGTAGGGAAAGTGAGACACTCCTATATTAGAAGAGCTCTCTTTCACCGATTTTTCTGTAAACCTTTCCACGGACTTTGATCGTCTGAAGCGGCTCATCTTCAGGTCTTTTTTCTGTTGTTCTTCTTCTAAGGGATTCGCCGCAAATCCCGTTAGGCAAAAGCCTTCTAGTTATGCACATGGCGTAACTACAGTTTCCTGGATCACAGGGTTCGTTGGTCCATCTGCACCATGCTATCTTACCTCGAAATTCCAAGGCGTTTCTTCCGCACCTAAATTTTGGGCATCTTGGAGAACATTTCCTTGGACTATTCAATCTCAACACAACCTAAAGGTACAGAATTGATCTGAATAGTGCATAACTCGTCATTTGCTCCCCTATTTGATAGGGAAATTGGCTATAAAGTTTATTCTAAATTCTCCTTTAAATCTCTTATGGGCATGTAAACATTAGGAAAGGTATTTCTAATAGGAGGAAGATACAATTCAACGGAGTAAGTAGCCACTATTTAGGGGGTTTTGGAGCACACAAATGAAATATCGAATTAACAAAGTTGAAGACGCACTTATCATTGTAGATGTTCAAAAAGACTTTTGCAGTGGAGGGGCTCTTCCAGTTCCTGAAGGAGAAAAGGTTGTTCCCGTATTAAATAGGTACATAGAAAAATTCTCTAAGGCTGGGGCCCTAATAGTGGCTACTAGAGACTGGCACCCTCCAAATCATATATCATTTAAAAGTCGCGGTGGAGCATGGCCTCCGCATTGCATTCAGGGAACTCCCGGCGCAGAGTTTCATCCAGACCTCAATCTACCAGCAAAAGTTAAAATAATATCTAAGGCTTCATCTCCGGATAAGGAGGCATATTCAGGATTTGATGGAACCGATCTAGAAGAGAAACTGAGGAATGCTGGAATTCGAAGGGTCTTTATTGGAGGCCTCGCAACTGATTACTGCGTAAAAAGTACGGTGCTCGACGCTTTAAAATTAGGTTTTGAAACGATTCTTCTCTTAGATGCAATTAGAGGCGTTGATGTTAAGCCTGGTGATAGTGAGAAAGCAATAAATGAGATGCTTAGAAAGGGCGCTAAAGGAGCTTCTCTAAGTGATTTCGAAGATTGCTAGCGTCGTGAAGGGGATTGGGAGTTAATCTCACGCCCATAATTGTAAGGAATACGATTCGATTAAAGGATATAAGCGGGAAATCACTTGCTGTAGATGCAAATAACGTTCTATACCAGTTTTTGGCTTTAATCCGTGCAAGAGATACTTCTCCGCTGAAGGGTCCAGACGGATCAATAACTTCCCATCTTGTTGGGCTTTTATATAGAACTACGCATTTAGTCTCAAGATACCATTTAACTTTGGTCTTCATCTTTGATGGGAAGCCTCATCCTTTGAAGAGAGAAGAAATCGAGAAGAGACGGAGGCTTAGAGAGAAGGCAGTTTTGGAGTGGATTAAAGCTATAAGAGAGGGAGATTACGTAAGAGCTTTCTCCAAGGCAGTGATGACCGGAACTCTAACGCGGAGAATGATTGAAGACGCCAAAAAGCTTCTTGATCTTTTAGGGGTGCCTTGGGTTCAGGCTCCGGCGGAAGCCGAGGCTCAGGCAGCGTACATGGCAATGAAGGGAGATGTGTGGGCTTCAAGCAGCCGGGACTATGACTCCCTACTCTTTGGAACTCCTAGGCTTATAAGATACTTAACAATAAGTGGAAGAGAATTTCTTCCTAGCAAGGGAATCTTCCGTCCCTTAAAGCCTGAGCTTATAATCTTAGAAGATTTTCTTTCAAGGATAAAGATTACACGTGAGCAGCTTGTTGACCTAGCTATACTTATAGGGACGGATTTTAATGAGGGCGTTAAGGGGATAGGACCCAAAAAAGCACTTAAACTTTTAAGGAAATACTCAAAGATAGAGAATCTCCCGAGAGAGATTAGAGATAATGTTCCCTCGAATTACGAGGAGATCAGGAAGATCTTTCTTGAGCCGGAAGTAATAGATGAATATTCTCTTGGATATAGAGATCCTATGGAAAATGAACTTTATGAATTTCTCTGTATTGAGAAGGGCTTTTCTCAACAGCGTGTCAAGAGAGCAATTAATCGAATGAAGTCAGCAGTAAAGCATATGCAGCAGCCTGGTTTAGGCCTCTGGATGAAAAAATAGTTCTAACTAATTTTTTGGATGAGGCGGTCTCTCTGTTCATTTAACCTAGTGTAATTTTCAGCTCTCAGAGGCTTCAGCGATCGCTCTTGCCTCCGCGTATCTCCGACCTATCCTTGTTATTTTTACTTTCAAGTGATCCCCTGGCTTCGTGTTTGGAACGAAAGTCACTAAACCTTTAATTCTGGCTATACCTTCTCCCCTTCTGCTAAGCTCTTGAATGTCAACTTCGTATTCTTCTCCTACTTCAACAGGCTTTGGCAATGGGGGTCTACTGCGGCTTCTCCCTCTTCTAACTCCTCTTCTATATTCCAATTCTCTTCCTCCTCTTTTTTGTTTAGTTATATGTAGATTTTCAGTCATGGAGCACCGTTAGTTTGCCATATCTCCCAACGTTGAGCTGGATCTCTCCACGGAAAGTTTTGACGTAGCCGTTCTCAATTCGCACAATATCGTCAGTATTCACTAGGTCTATTTGATCATTCCACAATACGAGCTTTATAGTTCCAGTTCCATCAGTTATTATCGCTTCAGCCACTTTGAATCTCTGGCCAGTGTACCTCGACTGTACCTCCCTAGGTTCAGATACCTCTAGCACTTTTGCTTCTACATCTACTCTCTTCATGCCTTGCCTCAAATCGCCAATCTTCAACTCTTTTCCTCCTTTTGCGTGGTTACTCCGCGACGGTTACTCATGATTATAAGAGAAATACTATGGCATGTCAAAAGAGAACATTCCCCTAAAACTAGGTTAGGGCGTATGTCTATGCACCTAGCAGCTTCCATCCGTTTATTAACCATCTAACTCTTCGTCCTACGTCGCGGAACTAACACCCAAGAAAAACCAAGAGAGTCAGCGAATGCTGATTCTGACGGTCTCCTCGGATGTTAGTGATCATGGATGAAACAAAGTTAAATATAAGGTTTATCATTGCCAGCGAAAATCCATAAAAGGTTTTTTTTAATTAAACGTTTATGAGGAGATGTAATATGTTCGGATTAGGGCTTGTCACTTATAATCTTGCGAAGGACTGGGATATCCCTACAATAATTAAGATGTGTTCCGAGACGGGTTTCGAGGCTGTTGAGCTTCGAACAACACACGCTCATGGAGTTGAACCATCAATTGACAAGAAGCAGAGGAATACTGTTAAAAGAATATTTGAAGATTCTCCTGTTCGATTATTAAGTCTCGGAACAGTATGCGAGTACCATGCTGCCGAAAAAGAAGAGGTTAACCGAAACATAGAGTTGACTAAAAAGTTTATAGAGCTTGCATATGATGTTGGCGCACTAGGCGTCAAGGTGAGACCCAATGGTCTTCAAGTGGATAAAGGAATACCGGTTGAAGATACATTAAGACAGATAGGTGATTCTCTTCGTAAGTGTGGGGAATACGCTGAGAATTATGGTGTAGAAATCTGGTTAGAGGTTCACGGCGAAGGAACGAGTAACCTTCACTATATAAGAAGGATTATGGAGATCGCTGATCATGAGAATGTGGGGGTGTGCTGGAACTCAAACATGACGGATATCGTTAATGGTTCAATAAAAGAATCATTCAATCTAGTTAAGGACTGGATACGATCCGTTCATATTCATGAGCTTTATGACGAAGGATATCCATGGCATGAGCTCTTCGATTTGCTTAAGGCGCTGGGTTATGACCGGTACTGCTTGGCCGAGATTCCTGAGAGCAAAGAACCCAAGAGGCTCATGAAATATTACTCTGCGCTCTTTAAGGAGATGACGAAATAGAACGCTGGGAGTTTAATTTTTAAGGGAACTCTTGCCTAAAAAGATTTGGAGCATGGATCGTGAGTACAATGGAGGAAATAGGCGTACTTGTAGTGTCTTATGGTTCTAGAGGAGCAGCCCTCCTAGATTCATTGCTTAGAAGCAGAGAGTACAAAGTAAATGCGTACGTCGCAGATAGACAGAAAAATCCATTCAATACAAAAAATTCTAAGGAGCACGTTGTTATTCCATCTCTTGATCCCAACGAGATATGCAAGTTCGCCGCTAGATATAAGGAAAAGATAGACTTCGCAGTTGTGGGACCGGAAAAACCGATAATCGCCGGGCTGAGAGATCTTATGGAGAAGAATCTCGGAATCCCAGTGATCTGCCCAACGGAGAAATATGCTCTCGAAAAGAGTAAAGTAGCCCAGAGAATGCTCTTTAAAGAAGTAGTCCCAGAAGTTAATCCTAGATTCAAAGTTTTCGATCCAAAGGAATTCAAAAGCCTAAGCGAAGTTAAAAGGCATCTTTTCAAATGGCTTGACGAACTAGATAACAAGGTAGCTGTTAAGCCTGATATGCCAGCCGCAGGTAAGGGAGTCGGAGTATGGGGAGATCACTTTAACACCCGTGAAGAATTATACGAGCATTTCATGGCCAACTTTAAAGAAGGCAAAGTTATAGTGGAGGAAAAAATAGAAGGGGAAGAATCGAGCTTTCAAGCATTCTGTGATGGAAAGCATTTAGTTCCTCTTCCGGAAACCCGTGACTATAAGCGAGCCTTTGATGGTGACAAAGGACCAAACACGGGGGGTATGGGATCCTATAAGGACACTGGATACTACTTGCCATTCATGAATGAGAACGATTGGGAGAAAGAGAGAAGAATAGTTGAGAGGATATTCAATAAGCTTAGAGAGGGTGAATTTAATCCAGAGATCCGAGGAGTGCCTTTTTATGTCGCCTTCATTCATACGGCTCATGGACCTATGATCCTCGAGAACAATAGTAGACCTGGAGATCCCGAAATAATGAATCTTCTTCCATTATTGAAAAGCGACTTTGTTGAAGTTTGCCTCCGGATGATTGAAGGATCCCTAACGCGGATTGATATTGAGGCAAAGGCATCAGTAGTGACATATAAGGTTCCTCCAAGCTACGGTGGCTACGAGGAATTCTTCCCGGAAAAAGTTAGACGCGAAGAGATTGGAACACCCGTAATCCTGGATAAAGCTGAAGAGATCGCATCGAAATACGGAGACAATGTACGGATATATCCCGGATCCATGGAGGTAAGAGAGGATAAAAAGTTCTACGCACTCAAGTCCAGAACAGTCTGCACCGTGGGGATAGGCGACACCATCCAGGAAGCTCGAGAGATCTCCCTGGAGGTGCTGAGGGCTATAAAGGGCGGGGGATTATGGTACAGGACAGATATAGCCTCAAAGGAGCATATCTCAAAGAGCATAAGGCATATGAGAAAGCTTAGGAAAGATTGATAAAATGGAAGAGGCAGTCTTCATAACAGATTGTGAAGGTCCAATCTCTAAGAACGATAATGCATTTGAGCTAGCAAGCCACTTTATACCGGATGGAGCGCGCTTCTTCACTCTTATTAGCAAATATGACGACATACAAGCAGACATAATTAGGAGACCCAACTATAAACCTGGAGATACTCTTAAGCTTATTCTACCCTTTCTAAAGGCTTATGGAGCTACAAACGAGAGTATGAGGACTTTTTCATCTCAGAGCATACTTTTAGTTCCTGGAGCCGATGAGACATTAAGGTTTGTTCTAGGCATTATGCCCTCCTTTATTGTAAGCACAAGCTATGAGCATTATATATCTGCCCTATGCAGGGTGGTGGGCTTTCCAGAGGAGAACGTATACTGCACAAGGGTAGATCTCGACAAGTATGTTCTTAGCGATGACGAGGTCAAGCGGCTGAGGGAGATAAGAAAAGAGATCTCCGATATGCCCATGCTTGAGATTCCAGAAAATGCGAAGAGGTTTGAAGATTTGCCCGTGGAAGTTCAACGTTCAGTTAGAAGACTAGATGAGATCTTTTGGAACGAGATCTTTCGGATGAAGGTCGGAAGAATATTTAGGGAGGTCAATCCCATAGGGGGATCCGAAAAGGCTAGAGCCGTAAAAGAGATAGTTGACAAAGCCAGGGTAGATTTGTCAAACGTCATATATTTCGGCGACAGTATAACAGATGTTGATCCATTCAGAATCGTCCGAAAAGCCGGGGGGCTAGCAGTCTCATTTAATGGAAATCAGTATGCGATAAGGGAAGCTGAAATAGCGGTGATGTCACATAACACTATAGTAATCTCCATCCTCGCCGATGTATTCAGGAAATTCGGAAAAGAAGAAGTTATACGCCTCGTAGAGGATTGGTCACTATCCCGTCTAGAAGGTCTCTGTGAACAGTCTTTGCTGAAAAAACTATCTAGTCTTCCAGAGGATAAAGCCCCAAGAGTAGAAAGGATAACGCCCGAAAACATGAGCCGTCTCATCCATGAAAGTAGCGAATTTAGAAAGACTGTGAGGGGAGAGGCTATAGGGAGACTTGGATAGACAACATTGCGAAAACACCGTTATTAAGATTCATTCAATTTTGTTTTGTTCATTCTGATACTATAGAATAAAGATTGTAGTGTTGGTTAGGGTCTTTTTCGCTGATAGAGACGCTAGACACCTAGTTCAGCTCGCCAGTTCACAACCCTTTTTATCTTCATGGTTAATCTTCGTCCAGAAAAGGTAGGAGAACGTATGCATAATGAGGGCGCTCAGCAACAAGATCGCATTGAGCACCGTAGTTACGACATTGATAATTCTGGTTGTTTCCGTGCTTCTCGCTGGAGTAGTCACGATGTATGCTATTAACATCACATCGACACGAACTCAGCAAGAAGATCTGAGACTCTCCAAACAAGTTGTGTGGGTTAATGTCACTGGTGATTATTCATATGCAGCCTTAACAATCGATAATGTTGGAGGAAGAGACGTAGTTATAGACAAGATTCAAGTGAGAGGAGTTGAAGCCAGCTGGAGTAGCGTTGCCTATCTGAGACTTGACTCTCCAGTCAGCGGCTCCTTGCTGGCACCAAATTCTTCATATGCTAGTAGTTTGCCGTCAACAGGCTTTGAGTACATCTCGGGAACGACTGGCGACTTCAGCACGGCCTCCAGCGATATACCATTAGCTTCGGGCGATACGCTGGTGATCTACATTAAAAACCCAGATAGCATAAGCTCAAGTGATATAGGCACAACAGTGGGCATAACAGTATTCACCGAGAATGCTCAATACTACGTGGAGTGCAATGTACAAACAAGCGAAGAAGCCTCGTGATGAGATCCAGTAATGCTATTGAACTAGTGATGATGGTTAAGAAAGGTCTAAAGAACATCCTTCCCCCTCTTTTTTTTGGTACAGAAAGAATCTTTTTGTTTTTTATCTCAAGAACCAACTTAAATTTATCTTAAATTCTTAAACAGTTATGTGGAGATTGAAAATTGAAGCGCAGAATTCATCTAGTTCCAACCTTCCATTACGACTTAGCATATTTAATGAGCTTCGAAGAATACTTTCCTAGACTCAAATACATTTTCACAGAATTGCTGAACATCATGGAAAGATTTCCCAGTTATAAATTTATGTTTGAGCAAGCTATACTACTTGATTTATTTAAGGAGATCTGTCCAGAGCACTTAGATAAGCTAAAAGCCTTAATCTCCTCTGGAAGATTAGAGATTACGGGTTTTTACGTACAGACAGATACCAATATACCCTGTGGGGAATCATTGATCAGAAACGCAGTCTTCGCTAATAGGCTCATAAGTGAGATGGGAGGAAAAGCAAGAGTAGCGTGGATGGGAGACGTTTTCGGCTTGAATGCTCAGATTCCACAGATAACAAAATCGTGCGGCTACGAATATATAGCATTTTCACGCGGCTTAAAAGAGAATGCTAAGCATTCCGAGTTTCTCTGGGAGGGTCTTGATGGAACACGTATACCTACATATTACGGTAGCTATGGCGGCGTTCAATTCACAGGAGAAGTAGATAATGATATTAAGAGACTCCGCGAAGCCTTAGAGAAACGTATCCCCCTAGCATCTACTTCTAACATTTTCCTTCCGAACGGTGGAGACTGGGTGATACCCTCCCGAAGCGCACCAGAAGTCATAAGAGCATGGAATAGGCTGAGCGAGGATGATAAAATCTCATTTTCTACGGTAACCGAATTCTTCGACTCTATGATGGCTGAGAGACCTAGGCTAAAAGTTTTGAGGAAGGAGATGAATCCAGTTCTTCAAGGATGCTACGGAAGCCGAATCGAGCTCAAGAAGATGAACAGAGAAGCTGAGACCAAGCTTGTTAATGCCGAGAAGATTTCTGCTATTAAATTCTTGATGGGCGGCTCCTACCCGGAGAAGAATCTCAAGAAAGCTTGGAAGAAGCTCTTACTAAATCAGTTTCACGACGTGATATGCGGAACATGCGTGGACGAGGTTTTTGATCAAGCCGTTAAATGGTATAAAGAAATCTTAGAGATGGCAGATGAGAGTATAGCTTCAGGTATAGACCTTATAACGCAGCATATAAGGGACATAAGAGACGCCAAAGGAACATTAGTCATAGTTTTTAATCCTTTATGTTTCGATAGAAAGGATATTGTAAAATTAAGAGTCACGATAGTTAAGCCAGGCGTTAAGGGACTGCGAGTGTTCGATGAAGATAATAAAGAGATACCTGCCCAGCTCGTGGATAAAATTTATTACAGTAGCCCGCCGCCACCGTATATCCCGATGAGAAATGATCGACAGAACGGAGAAACCGGAGGAGTAGAAGGTGTTGATGAAGAAGGGTCATTTGCATCAGCCACTCAATTATCCGCTGAGGATTCCATGGAGCTAAGAGAAGCTACCTTAATTTTTGCGGCGGAGATCCCTGCTTTAGGCTACAGGACATTTAGGATCGAAGAGACTAAAGAGAACCCCTCTTATCCTACCAGCATTAGAATAAGAGGAAAGACGATCGAGAACAGATTCTACCGCATAACCTTTAACAGGGATGGAACCATACGTAGCATAATTGACAAAAAGAAAAATTTCGAATTTGTAAATCCTAACTATCCTTTTGCAAATAATCTGCTTCTACAGATTGACAGAGGGGATTTCTATACCATTTTGCCTTTGGTGAATAATAAGGATCCTCCTCCATATAGAATCTATGATATAATAAGCGGCGTTTTCAAAGGGCGAAAGGATATCGAGGAGCTTACAACTGGGGAAAGATTCCTGCTGGAGAGAATAAAAAGCGGAACTGAGGATCTAAAGCTTTGGGGCTTCGCGGAGTCCAGAAATGCACCTAATAAGATTGAAATAATCGAGAGCGGTCCCGTAAGAGCCACAGTAAAGATTGAAGGGGTCATAAAATTCTGGACTGGCATACGCGTACACTTTATCCAGTATGTGCATATATACGATGAAATACCTCGGATTGACTTTGAAACGCTTCTCTTGCCAAGTGGGAGAAACTACCGCATTAGAGTATGCTTCCCAATAAACGTTAAAAAAGGAATTATTCGACATGAAATTCCCTTCGGATATATTGAAAGACCGGAAGGGGAGTACCCTGCCCAAAACTGGATAGACCATAGCGATGATGAAAAAGGGCTTTGTGTGATTAACCGTGGTCTTCCCGGCAACAATGTTGTTGATGATATTGCTATGATAACGCTCATGCGGTCCGTGGCATTCGAGTACAAAGGTGAGAGCAGGAAGGGGTTCGGGGAAGGAACGCTTCATTCTTTCCAATACTCTATCGTCCCGTTCATAAAGGAGGATCCGGAATACAGACCCTACATCCACGGTTTAGAAGTGAATACTCCTCTCATAGCTAAGGTAATAATCAGAGATTCTAAAAATGCTCCTAGCAAGCGATTCAGGTTGCCGTTAAAATATAGTTTTCTCAGAGTGAAGCCACTTAACGTGGTTCTCTCAGCGATGCTGGTGGATGGAGGCTGCTTTGTACTAAGAGTTTATGAGGCTGAAGGAAAATCTACAGAGTGCGAAATCAGCATCAAAGCCTACGTTAAGAAAGCTGTAGAAGAGAATTGCATAGGACGAAGGATTAAAGATCTCGAAGTGGCAACTGGCATGAAAGGCTCCATGATTAAGATAGGCCTGAAGCCTTTTGAAATAAAAACCATAAGGCTATATCTGTAATCGCTTTTATAGCGTCATGATTTACTAAAAACGAAGAGAGGTTTTTCTTCTTATAGCATCCGGCTAAACTGAAGATTTTTTTATTCAAGCCTCAAAGGGCTTATTATTCTGGATTAGATCGCGGAGATCACGGTTATTAGGCCTAAGACTAAGCAAAGAATCCACATGTTAACTTTCCGAGCGATTCTAAGAAGCAGATCTATCGAGATTATTCCTACGATGAAGGAGGCAAGACATCCTAGGATCACCTCCACTGATCCAAGCGCAGGTAAGCCTTTCATGGCATTTAGACCTATCTCCGCTGCTAGAACAGCCGGGACACTCATGAGAAATGATATCTTAAGAGAAGATTCGGAGTCAAACCTTCTGAAAAGGAGGAAAGAGATCGTTATTCCAGAACGGGACACACCTGGAAAGGCTGATAATCCCTGAACAACCCCAAGAAGCAAGCCGTCCGTCACGGTTATATCATCTATGCTCCGCGTTCCAAGCGTTCCAAGGTTCCCCGCTTTTCTCTGAACTATGCCAGTAAATATTAAGGCCGCTCCAATAAGCATAAAGAAGAGATTTCCAAACCTAGTTGCCGTCCTTGCAAGTCTAAAAACTGGGTAGCCAACTATTCCCGTAAACAAAGTTGAGAGGATAAGGAATGTTATTAGACGGTTCTCCCTCTTGCCTAGCGTTCTGAATCTGTATTTTGGCATCGCCTTTAAGAGGTTCCAAAAGGTTTTCCTAAAATATATCAGTGCAGAAATAAGAGTTCCAGTATGCAGGTAAACTGATATGCTTAATGCTTCAGCCTCGTTTATCCCGAGAAAAGAGACCATAAAGAGAACTAGGTTTCCTTGGCTCGAAATTGGAAGCCACTCAATAAATCCCTGAATTATGCCTAGAATTATGATCTCAAGCAACATCGCATTAACAGAAGTAGCCTTGGATATAGATAAGTGAATCGTTTCTACAGGTGGGGTTAACGAAAGACCTATAGGGATTAATATGGGAATTATGGTGAGATGAAATGAGGAAAACATTCGTTAAGCTTCTGTATACTCCAAAATTGGAGAATCCGATACTTGTCGCCGGTTTTCCCGGCATTGGAGATGTAGGTGTAACCGTCGCTAAGATGCTTGTTGAATTTTCGCAGGCAACTCTCTTCGGAAGCTTATTCTCACCTAACTTCCAAGACTTTGTCTTTATTGATAAGAATGGAGTCTGTCATCCTCCAAAATATGAGTTCTATGCCGCGAAGAGAGATCGAGACCTGATTATCTTGACCGGTAATGGCGCACCATCTCTGGAAGACATCTATGGGCATTTCGAAGTCTGCGGGGCTATCTTAGATTTCGTGAAGAAAAATGGCTGTAGACTTATAATAGCGGTGGACGGCGCTCCTGCATCTGCGGTTGATGATAGAGTCTTTGTATCCGGTACCTCGGAGGATATCATTTCTAAGTGTGTCGAGGTCGGAGCGACCATTTATAGCAATAAAATCGCTATTGGATTGCCGGGATTGCTTTTAGGCTTAGCTAAGAAGCATGGATTAGAAGGAGTTTACATACTCGCTCCAGTCTCAAGCATAGAGAGAGACCGAAAAGCAGCATTCAAGGCTTACAAATTTCTCATGGCCATTCTAAAAAGCCTCTCAGAAGATAATGCTGGTTTACATTCTTGAATAGGCTTCAATTGAATAAAATGTTGTCTTCATGGCATGTTGGGGATGGTGAAGGGTTTGAGCCTAAACGAGATACTATCCAATATTAAGAGCTATTCCGAAGAGCTAGGACTGGATTTGACGAAGCCAGAAGACCGATTTAAGTGGTTCCTAGCATCCATACTCTTCGCTAAGAGAATCTCAGCTGAGATTGCTAAGAAAACATTCCGCATATTTATGGATGAGAATCTAGTATCCCCTGATAAAATCCTTGAAGCAGGATGGGATAAACTCGTCGAGATTCTAGATTCTGGAGGATACGTGAGATATGACTTCTCTACAGCCTCAAACTTGCTAGAGATAATGAAGAAACTTAAGGAGAAATATGGAGATCTCGAGGCTCTTCATGAGGCGGCGGAGAATCCGAAGGACCTTGAGAGGCGTTTAATGAGTTTTAAAGGAGTAGGCCCAGTTTGTGTAAATATTTTCTTAAGAGAGTTGAGGGGAATATGGAAGAAGGCTAAGCCCGCTCCTTCGAGGATCGCTGTTGACGTAGCTAAGCGTATAGGGATAAACGAGATAGAACCTTACGAATCATCCCTCGTAAGAGTAGGTCTTGAGTACTGTAAGAAACGAAGATGCCCGGAATGTCCAGTTAGGAAGTATTGTTCCTTGAAAAAGATAAATTAAGAATCTCTAAGCGCCTCCCGTCTATGATCCTCCAGCATCTCCTTAAATTGACGATAAGCCATAAGCGCCTCCTTCTCCTCAGTCATCCTCAAATGTTCTCTTAAATTTTTAGAGTCAGCATATGGAAGGCCTTCTATCCATTCAATCTTTAAATTCTTATAGTCGATTACTGGGATCATATATTTCTCAAATATCTCTAGGGCGTTATGTGACATCCGCCCTTTCGTCACGATAACCTTAACTCCCCTCCTCGCAAGCTCTTCAGCCGTCGCGGCTCCTCCGCCACTTGGATCCAGAAGTAGAACGGAATCTCCCGCCTTTATTCCATAAAGCTTGAAGGCTTTCCACAATCCTTTATCGGTAAAGGATTCAATAGGCTTTAATAGTATAAGCCTCCCCTGGCTCTCGAGGCTCCTAAGCCTCTGCATATCATTAAAGCGACGTTTGTATTCCTCAAGTTTCATGAAGTATTCTCTAGCTTTTGCTCTAGCCTTCTCCAGTTCTTCCATAAGAAGAATATACTCTCTTTCACGTCTCACCTCAAATGACTGCTTATTTCGGATCTCCTTGATCCTCTCTTTGAGCGCGAGTATTTCTTTCTCCAACATCCTTATGCGGGCTTTGAGCTTTAGATTCGTCTGTTGTAGATGCTTCACCCTTTCTCTCTCCCTAGCCAGCCTATTTTGGAGCTCCTCCACCAAGCTCTTTAGCTTCTCCTCTTTAGGCGCATATCTCCTTGTTACAGGCGGAGGCCTATATTTATCGACTCCCTGAAGATGCTGAATAGCTCGTTTCATCGAGTATCCCCTAACCACTAAATCCTTTACATCCTCCGCTGAGACTTTTAAGGAGTCTTTCCTTACATGAGCATCTATATGCTTGAATTTCCTCTCATAATGCTTGTACGCTTTCACCGCCGCGGCTAATGCATCTGCCTCGTGAGTATTCTCTAACCTAAGTCCATAGAGACTTGCATAGTCCCTCGCGATTTGATGTTTCTCGTCCACCCCCATTGAGATCGGAGGAGCAAAAAGAACGGCGTTAAGCTTGTGCGATAGCTGCTCAAGCATTCCGGATGGCGGTGAAACATCACTCGAAATTATTGTGGGTTCTCCCAGCTCCGAGATCGTCTTGACAATCTCGGAGATGCTCCATCCCCGTCTGCTCTTAACTAGAATGGGCTTTCCATCTAATGATAGAACAGCTAATCCAACCGTTACTCCGGGATCAACCCCTACTATAAGTCTTTTCATTCCCATTCTCCTAAACTATCAACCCAAATATAGAAGTTTCACGTCCCGTATCCACTTATCCCCTATTGGGCCTCTTTATACTCTCTAAGGCTTCGTTGATATCTCTTTTCACATTAAATCTCTTCCTAAAGAAGGTCAGTATGTTTTTCACGTCTCTCTTCAGGAGAACCTCAGCATTCGGATGATCCACGGTGACAAATTGAGGCCAATCAATAATTAATATGTGAAAATCTGGGTTTAAGACTACATTGAACTCGCTTAGATCCGCATGTATGACTCCTGCCTTCCTATATGCTATCCTCACATTCTCAAGGATCTCATCTAAAACTTCATCTGGGTTTGGGACTTCAGGAACACGATAAAGCTCAGCTCCCTCTATAAAGCCCATCACAACCACATGTCTATTATGCCCTATCGGTTCGGGGACTGAAACCCCCCGTGGATAAACCATCTTTAAGGCTTCAAACTCTCTCTCAGCGGCCAAGCGTGACTGATAAAGCCACGAGATATGCCTTCGATCAGCAATGTATCCTCTCAGCCTTCGTGTTTGACGAAAGCTTATTCGTCCTAGCCGATGAAACTTAACGGCCACTCTTCTTCCATTAGGCGTTAAGGCGTCGAAAACATCGGATTCCTTCCCGACTCCGAGGGGCTTCCCGAAAGCCTCGATCACGTTTGCCTTCACAAGGGCGTTCATCGCTAGACAGTCATATCCAGCCGTGCTCAAGGCATAACCAATATATGACCCAACCCACCTATAGATGAGTCCAAACTTGCTGAGTCTATCAAGCCTGTATTTTATTTGCTTCCTTGAGAAACCACTCAGCCTTAAAATGTCATCCTCTGGCACATATCTGTGCCGGCTCATATCTACCTCAATTATCATTAGAACTCGGAAGTCTTCAGGCTCCAGCCGGCTTAGAGTCTTTACTGCTATATCGACGGATGACATATTTCTAAAGAAAAGATGATCGTAGACCTATAAGAATCATTGTCTCATTTTATCAGAATATGACATTGGCAACGTCTTCGACATCGCATACGTAGCAGTCTGCAAGATTAAGAAGTGGATAGACGCTACGTTAGGGAAGGCCTGAGGAAACTTTTCGAAAAAGCCTCATCCATCTAGATCTTCAGATGTAATCTTAAATATTCTTTTGAGAATTAAAGAATCGACTTTAAATTGCCGGATGGTCAGTATTGCCGATAGACAGAATGATCGAGAAAGCTTACGAGCTTGTACAAAAGAAGAGGATAGAGCGTGTAGGCGATGGAGTCTATAATGTTGTAGGGGAGCACGGCACATACCTCGTAGCGCAGAGAATTGATGGAACTTTCAGTTGCACGTGTCCCGGCTTCGTAAAGAGAGGGAGGTGCTCACATTTGTTGGCAGTA
>JAGGZB010000153.1 GCA_021162225.1 Candidatus Bathyarchaeota archaeon
CGAAGTTGGAAATAACATCTAGCAAGGTTAAGGCCCCTAACCATCCTATAAGAGGCATGAAAGCCTGAAAGAAACCGAAGAATCCCCCAACCTTAAGAGCATCTTCTATTTTAGGCGATCTCACATAAATCCCGCTCGCTATAGATGCAGAAAACGAATCCATCGCTAATCCTACAGCGATCAGAAAGACTGTTGGAATATCCACCGCGATCCTTCTCCTTTTTATACCTCTTCTAAAACGCTCTCCGCTTAAAAATGCTTCACTATAAAAATAGCAGGACAGAAACATAGCATATGAAGCATACTATCGACACAGAAACGATCCAAAAAATATCCAGATCCCAATACGCCGCCTATATAAATAATTTTTCCACGGGCATACACCGCGCAGCTAGTAATTCCCCTCTAAAAGTTGCTAAATCCTCAAATTTTTCAATAATAAAATAGGCCTTCCCTGTCGCTGCAATAGACCAAAAGAGGATACATGGACGGATGTACATTTCCTATCCGCATTAAGCAGAGTGAAATCTGGATTTTCATAACCCGCAAATATAAGCAGCGACTTGGATCAATCACGCCTGAAGAAGCCCGTAAAGAGGGATTCAGCAGCCCCTCGGAATTCCGGCAGGCATGGAAGAAGATCTTTGGATCATGGAACCCGGACGCCCAGGTCTGGGCCTATGAATTCAAAGTTATAAGCCCGCTGTATTTACAAACTGTATATACAGTTTCGAGGAGGAGGCGGAGTTGAGGAAGATCATAAGCATCAGAATCGACCCGCAGGTCTGGAAAGCCGCCCGAGAAAAAGGCTTAAACATCAGCCGAATCTGCGAAAACGCCTTAAAACAAGCAGTTCAGAATAAGGGAGGTGGAGGAACCGTAGGTTCTCCTTTGGTGGGGTCGCCCGGATTTGAACCGGGGTCCCGAGCGCCCGAAGCTCGGAGCCTAGACCAAGCTAGCCGACGACCCCCATCTGGATGGTCAATAACCCCAAATATGAGGTTTTCGGCTTTTAAGGGTTATTTTTTAGGAAGCCTCATTTAATATGACTGAATAATTAGCGTGGGTGATATATTGTGATAATTGATATGCACGCCCATATAGGCGATCTTCGATCTCCGAGGGATTTACATCGTAAACCAGTCACGGTTGAGAACTTAATAACCCGCCTAAACGAGGAGGGCATAGACTTAGCAGTCGTACTACCATGGCCTCCCTGTCCAGAAGCTGTCGAGTTTCCGGGCTTATTCTCCGAGTATCCCGATATAGTTAGCCAAGTACGCGCCGCTATTCGCCGTCCTGACCGTCTAATACCCTTCGGCAATGCGGATCCGAGGTGGGGAGGAAATTCGGCGAGCACAGATTTCTCTTGGCTCCTAGAAAGATTCGTGGAGATGGGATGCGTAGGCATGGGTGAGGTCAGCGCCAACATATACTTTGACGATCCCCGCGCAGTGAATTTTTTCAGGCAATGCGGTGAATGGGATCTTCCAGTAACCATAGAGAGCACGGGACCAGGAGAGGGACATTATGGCTTCATAGACGACATCGGCTCGCCGCATCTTGAACGTCTTCTCATAAAGGTTCCGGATACGATAATTATCGGTCACGGCCCAGGCTTCTGGGCAGATATCGGGGATGGAATAACCATTGAGGAGAAGTCCGGATATCCGCAAGGGCCTATCCGAAAGGAGGGCGCTATCCCCCGCCTTCTCCGCGAGTACCCCAACCTCTACGCTGACATATCAGCCCAAAGCGGCTATAACGCACTTACCAGAGACCGAGAATTCGGCATTAACTTTCTAAACGAGTTCCAAGATCGTCTCCTATTCGGCACGGATGTCTGCTTCGGGGACGAGGAAGGAAGAACAAGACACTTAAAATATTTAAAGAAACTTCTGGAAGAGGGTGAGATAACAAAGAAGGCTTTCGAGAAGATAACATACAGAAATGCGCTTAAAATAATGAAGCGCTATCATGCTTAGGCCGAACTAAAAGGTGAAAATGTCTCGGAATATTTAGAGCTTCTCATTACGGGGGGAATCAGCAAGTAAATGTCCGATTGTTCACATCTGATCTGTCCCAGTAGCGGAGATGTAGATTCTTTCCTTTCCCAAAGCGTACTTTGAGAGAATCCCCAATAAAGACAACATGCTCTGAGACCAGATATACCCTAATAGATCACTTTAATCCGTCTTTCTAAACCTGGGAAGACAATCTACTGTTGACAAATTTAGATTCGTCTTTAAGCATTAACGCCATCAAGAGAGCCATCGTCATGAATGCAGCTAAAAAATGAAATACTATGTGAATATCAAAGTTGTCCCAGAGAAACCCTCCTATTAGAGGACCTATAGTTGTTCCTAAACGAACCGATGTGAGCCTTATTCCAACGGCTAATCCTCTTTTCTCATGCGGGAAGATCTCAGCTATATACATGTTCGAAGCTGGCCAAGTTGCGCTCCATAAACCGTAGATTCCCATATAAACTAAAAGGCTAAGCAAGTAATCATTAGTAGCCGTGAAGAGCATGGATAATATCGGAATTGGAAGAGTGCTGAAGGCTATGATCTTCTTTCTTCCAATTCTATCCGATAGAAATCCGCTTGAAGGCTGAGATATCAGAGCCGCTAGCCCCGTTCCAACTGAGAAGAATATTCCAACTTCTGTTTTCGTCTTCCCAAATCGTTCAGTTAGATAAAATGGGAAGATCGTTGAAAGCGCCCCTACTGACATATTCGCTATTACATGTAGGATTATAAAAAACGCTAGAGTTGAGGCTATCTGCTTGATTGAGAACTGAGCCTTTCCCGTCTCGGCTTTATAGAGTCTCTTAGCGCTTTCGGGAAGAAATAAACTTATAAGCAGATATGGAGTTGCAAGGGCACATATGAAGTAAAAGAAGAAGTTCCATCCGTACTTGTCAACTACTAATCCTCCTACAAACGGGCCTATTAACCCCCCTATCGGCCATGCGGTATTCATCAATCCGAAGACTTCCCCAGCTGATTCCCTCTTTGAAAGGTCGATTATCATAGCCGCCCTAGATGATACAAACAGAGATACGGAAATAATATTTAGACTTGCATACATTATGGTTTCAACCCATTTCTTGGCGGACATAAATAGCAAAGGAGTGATGAACTGAATTATGCCGCTCAGTACTATTATTTTCCGCCGTCCGTACTTATCGGAGAGATACCCGCTTAAAATCATCGTGAAAGTTGCTGAAGCATTACTGATGAATAGAACAATGCCCACCTCAAAGACTGAAGCATTCAAGTTCCTGATGAAGAGTGGGATAAATACGTATGTTGCGTAAAAGATAGTGGATAGGAAGATATTCGCCGCGAATAAAAGAGCCAAGCCTTTCCTATTATGTGTCATCTAGATCTCATCCGCGCTTTAGAAAACGCATTATTCACCGCGTCCTAATATAATTTTTTTAAGATCATTTATTCTCACAAAGCTTTAAGCATGTGAGAAGACATCGGATCGGCCTAAGCATATCAAGACTAAAAGCGATCTACAAGAAAGTTATCCAAATAGAGAAGGATAAGTCATTTAGGCTTAAGAAGAAATGTTTAGTTAACCTCAGCACCAGTTCGTACATCACTCTTCAGAGAGGCGCATGTTCCTCATCGGTTAACTAAAGCCTTTAAGCCTCAAAGAAAATTTAAGCAAAGATAGATTTAAGGATTGTCTTCCTTAGCGTAATGAAGATTAAATTCGAGGCTCCCCTTTGAAGATTCATAAATGCAAATCTCCGAAATATTCAAGGAAGATTCGATTCGGAGACTTAACTCTCTACATATCCGATGACGTCTACGAACCAGCAGAGGACACGCTTCTGATCGCTAAAAATCTTAAGGCTGAAGGCTTGGTCTTGGATATGGGAACTGGATGCGGAATCCTCTCAATCCTCGCGGCTTACGAAGCTGAACACGTCGTTGCTGTAGATATAAATCCGTATGCAGCCAGATGCGCAAAGCTAAATATCGAAATAAATGGAGTATCAGGCAAAGTCGATATTATTGTTGGAGATCTCTTCGCACCGTTAATTGAAAAGTCTATCTTTGACATGATACTCTTCAACGCGCCCTATCTCCCCACCGAGGAGGCAGAGCCTAAAAGCCCAATCGAGTATGCATGGGCGGGTGGAAGAAGTGGAAGAAAGATCATTGACTCCTTTATCAAGCAAGCGCCTAAACATCTAAAGATCGGTGGAAAGATCCTCGTCGTTCAATCAACACTCTCAAATGTAGAGAAAACGATTAGAGAGTTCAATAAACAAGGCCTTAAAGCAAGAATAATCGATAAGCAAAATCTCTTCTTCGAAACAATCGTTCTTATCGAAGCAATTAAGGATATGTCATCGTAAGATATATCTGCATCTAATGGAAAAAGAAGATTTGCATGAGTAGTTTAGCCCATGAAGTCTCTATTTAGATCTCACAAGTCGTAGCGGGAGTTTTAGTCTTGAAAAGAAGATTGGGAGCTAAGATCCTTAGGGCGGTTGCCTCCCCTCTCAGACTTAATATTCTTAGAATGCTATACGACAGAGGCTCGTTGTCATACACGGAGATAATGAACAACCTAAAGTTAAGCCCAAGTAGAGATGCAGGTAGATTCGCATATCACCTAAAAACCTTAATAAATATGAATCTGATAGCGTCTGACCCGAACTCTAGGAAATATCGTATTACAGGACTCGGTAGAAGCCTTGTTGAATTCGCCGATGACATAGAAAACAGCATGTATAGAGAGCAGATGCTTGTGAGAACCTCGCGCTTAGCGATTGAGAGATTTGACAGAAATAAGATAGCTGAATCTCTCGTCAGAGAAGCAAGCGTCCCAGCCGATCTCGCCCAGACAGTTGCAAGAGAAGCTGAGAGAAGACTCTTGAAGCTCGGAACAAAGTACTTAACGGCGCCTTTAATCCGAGAATTCGTTAACGCGATACTGATCGAGAGGGGGCTGGAGGAATATCGCCACAAAATGACGCGTCTCGGCTTTCCAGTATACGACGTAACCCTTCTGATGAAAGAGATGAGCGGAAAATCCGCTAATGTTGAAGATATTCAGATGACAGCTGGTAGAAGAGTCATGGGCGAGTACACTCTTCTTAACGTCTTACCCCGAAAGGTGGCAGACGCCCATATTTCGGGAGAGATCCATATAGCCAATCTCGGATCTTGGATCCTGAAACCAAGCGTGTTTATGCATGATGCTAGAGTCTTCATTCAGTATGGTCTCCTACCTGGATCTCCCCTAAAGATAAGCGTAGCAGGAAGACCCAAAAGTTTAAGGTCTGCTTTCTCCTTGCTTATTAACGCTCTCCAATTAGCGGCATCTGAAATATCCCTAGAACAGGTCTTTGACTTCATAAATGTCTTCTTAGCCCCCTTCGCTAAGGATATGTCTCCTGAAGATATTAAGGAGGAGATTTCCCTTTTTCTAGCATCAATCAACCTGACCATGCCAACGGAAGTATCACTCGGGCTTGAGATCGATATTCCCCCGTTCCTGGCTGAGCATAAAGCCTTCGGATGCGGAGGGAGAGAAGTAGGCGTCTACGGAGACTTCGCGGATGAAAGCTCGCTCCTAGCCTCAGCATTTCTAGAATGTTTAAAGGAGAGCACAGAGGAAAAGCCTCTACTAAACCCAGCAATTATAGTTAAGATTAGAGATAGTATACGCGGCGAGGATGAGGAGATACTGAGGCTGGCACATGAACTCGCTATCACCGGACTTCCATATTTTGCGAATCTCCTTCCTAAGTCTCAGAGATATACATCCTACGCGGCCATAGGGACTAGACTTGTCACCGACTGGAAAGAGGACTGGGAGATCGACACGATAAGAACCGGATGTATGGATCAAGTTATAGTGAATATTCCGAGGGCGGCTTACGAGTCCGCTAAGGACGAAGATAGATTCTTCGAGAAGATCCGAGAATTCGCGGAGAAAGGCCTTGAAGCATTAAGGATCAAACATCAGACAATCAAGAGCAGAGCTGAAGAAGGTCTTCTTCCTTTCCTCCTACAGAGAAAGGAGGGAGACTACTACTTTAGAATAGATAATTCCCTCTCAATCTTGAGCTTTGTAGGATTAAACGAAGCTGTTCAATTTATGACTGGAGAGACTATCCAAGAGAGTTCACACGCGCTTAGCTTCGCAGATAAGGTGATCTCTTTCCTAGCCGATCATGTTGAGAGATACGGCAGAAAAGCCAACATGAGGTTTAAGCTAGGTCTGCCATACGACTTCGAAGCTGCAACAAGGCTTGCTCAGCTAGATATTGAGAGATATGGACTTGGAACAGTTCTCACACAAGGCGAAAGGGAAAGACCCTACTACACAAACCTTAATGTCGTCCCTCATCATGCTGAAATTCCTTTAGAAGAATACTTGAAGATCGAATCCCATATGCAGAAGATTATTTCTGGAAGTCACTTGGCGAAAATCTCGCTCGGCAGCCTTGAAGCATCACCAGAAGAGCTCCTCTCAACAACGAAAAACATAATCGACCAATATCACATAGGGTTCTACACGTACGATCAGCCCCTAACATATTGTAGCAACTGCCGAAGAACATGGCGCGGAGAACTGCTGAAATGCCCCTCCTGCGGATCGGTAAATACCCTAATGCGGTTTGAGAGGGAAACAGCCCGATACAGATTCAAAACGGCCTAAAAACAAAAAGCTTATCACACATTATACGTTTTATTTGGCAGGGGCTGGTGAGCTGACGGACGGCTGTCGGGCCGTAGGGCCTGAGGAAACCCCGCCCACCGCACAGGCCGCAACGCCGCAAGGCGTAGGGCGAGAGCCCTGGCTCCAGAACAGAAACGGAACGTCCACCCGGACCTGTGACGCTGAGGCGTGCTAAGTCGCTGAGTAGGCCGGGTGGAAACGGTGAAACGGCTGTCCTGCGGGGTGAAAGGGCAAATAGGCGTCGATGAGTCTGTGCGAGACGCGGGTGGCCCGTATAGTCAAATGCCGTCTAAACAGAAGGCGGGTTACGATCAGCACACCAGCCCCCGCTAAAATAAAGAGAAAGACATTCTTTCTTGAAGCTAGTGACTTAAATCTGAAAGCCAATCTGTTGGTTTGGAAATGTTGGGCACTGCTAAATCTAGATGGTAACTAAGAAAATTTTTAAGCAGATGCCTTTCCATCATTAAAGGGGGGTTTCAGAGCCAGTGAAGGATTTCTCTCTTAGCATGGATCCTCTCCCGCTTGCCGAGGGGGAGGAAATAGTTTGGTCTGCGGCGAAGTATAAAGGATTCTTCAGAAAAAGGAAGGTTTGGGAAGCCGTTGTGACGAATCATCGGATATTCGAGTACGATTGGGAAAACAAGAGAATGATTGTTTGTTGTCTGCTTGAAGACGCCGAGCCTGTAGTTGAGCGGACATGGCGTGTTCGAAGATCCACATGGGGCGGTCCGGTGGTTTATCGAAGAGGCTTCGGCGTCTATGGAGGCTATGGAAAGTCAAGATATGTAACTGTTGGAATCCTTTCAATAGTTGCTAATGGCAGAGTGGTGGCAAGATGGGAGATTGAGGATCCGCGAGGACTGCAGAGACTTATAAAGACCGTGAAAAAGCAGATGAGGGAGAAGGCGAAAGCGGCGTCCGGAAGAAACCGCTAATCTCCGATCTCTCATCATAAATCTCCCGTATTGTTACTTCTCAGATAGTTTACTGAAAAGGAAAGAGTCTTTGTTCGAGACGTTGCATCTTTTAACACCTAACCTTTATTCTCATAAAAACTGAAGAATGCTCCATTATTAAAAAATATAAACCATAACATGGGAGATAACTATGCTAAGATCCCTATGTATGAAGACTGTTAACCCAGATGGAGATGAAGGTTTTGACGAATCCGCTTCGTGAGCTTGTTGAGCTGCCTCGAGAGACACGTGCCTCGATGGGGATAGAGTACACCCCAAAGGAGATAGAGTCTCAGCCGAAAGTCTGGATGAAAAACTTCGAGCTTCTCAGAGACCGGGAGGACGAGATAAGATCCTTTATTGAGTCGAAGATTCTACAAAAGAAGCATGTCAGAGTTATCCTTTCAGGAGCTGGTACATCGGGATTCATAGGCTTGTCTGTTGAGGGTCTCCTTAGAAAGCGGTGGCGCAGAGACATTGAAGCTTGGCCGACAACAGATATAGTGACTAGCTGGGACTCGATTTTCCTTAGAGATGTGGAGACGACGGTGATATCGTTCGCTCGGTCTGGAAATAGTCCAGAAAGCGTCGGCACTATTCTCTTAGCGAATAAGTTTCTAGACAGAGTCAACCACATAGTCGTAACATGTAACAGACATGGAAAGCTCGCAAAGATGGTTGAGGGAGACGAGAACGTCCTCCTCCTCGTAGCTCCCGAGGAAGCAAACGATAAGGGCTTAGCTATGACCTCTTCATTCACAACCATGACTTCGACGGCTCAATTTCTCGCGTACATTCAAGATGTGGACAAGTACGAGCGAGTCATAAAAAGCTTGTCAGAGGTTGCTGAGAATCTCATAGAGAAATACTCCGGCCTCCTCAAAGAAGTTTCGAACTTAGATTTCAAAAGAGCATTCTTCCTAGGAAGCGGCGCACTATACGGTTGCGCAGTTGAGTCGAGCTTAAAGCTTCAGGAGATGACGAGCGGAAAGGTGATCTGCAAATCCGACACATTCATGGGCTTCAGACATGGTCCCGAAGTAGCAGTCGACAGCAATTCGCTAATCGTATTTTACGTCTCAACTGATTCTTTCACCCGTAAATACGAGATAGATTTAATCGAGGACATCTACGCCAAAAACCTTGGATTGGTGAAAATAGCCGTCTGTGATAAGTCCATTAAAGAAATCGCCGACTACGTTGATTACGTAATAGAATTCAACCCTGAGGGAGATCTAGATATTCCCGATTCTTGCAGACCCATGCTGGACGTGATCGTCGCACAGACGCTTGCCTTATTCAAGTCCCTAAATCTAGGATTGAAGCCAGACAATCCAAGCGAGAGCGGAGTGATAACACGAGTCGTTAAAGGCGTGAAGATTTACGATTACGAGAAGTTCAAAAAAGATGGAACCTTCAAGGTAGTGGCTGAATAAAGGCTTCATAAGTGGTTGCCGGCTTCCCTAGCTTCGCGCAGCCGAAGACTGCACTACCACTAGGGACGGAGCGCGGTTTAACTTCCGAGTTCGGAATGGGTTCGGGTGGTTCC
>JAGGZB010000158.1 GCA_021162225.1 Candidatus Bathyarchaeota archaeon
GAAGCTTCTCCAGTCTGGAGCGACTGTTATGAAACCAGCCTCAGCCATCTGCTCCCCATAATTATAGTTGTGTTTGACTATCTCGGCTTTTCTCTCCGGATCGTTGAAGTGAACTCCAGCTACTGGATCCTTCCCGTAGGGGCCGTGTCCATGGGCGCAGAGTATAGCCGGCCTCTTTCCCTTCGTGTCTTTCGGTATCAGCAGGTAGAGCGGAACATAGCAGTCCTCCTCAGACTGTATCAGCCACTTCTCCCTAACGAATCTCTCAGTTTCTTCGGTAGATAGGAGCTGCGGGTTTAGCGGAGCGGGCTTCGGAAACTCTCCCAGAAGCTCTCTGATCTTGCTCTTCAGATCTCTTTTCCACTTCTCAAATTCATCCTTATTTCTAGCTTTGAAAGCTAGCGATGGCTTCGTACGTCTGTAAAGCTTCATTAAGAAGATGTCTGTGATCTGCGGCGCATCAACCATGTCGACCAAAACCATTCACACTCCAGAAAGTTCCTTAAATAGCGTTTCTTCTACAGAATATAAGTTTCTCGGCGTGCGATTCTTAAATCAATATCTCAATATCATTAGTGGGGTCTTGCATGCGGAGACCGATAATCACTTTGCTCTCAGACTTCGGACTTAAAGATCCATACGTTGCGGAGATGAAAGCCGTCATACTTTCGATCTGCAAAGAAGCCTTAATAATCGACATAAGCCATGAAATTGAGAAATTCAATATTAGAATGGGAGCCTTCGTTCTGGCACAAGCAGCTCACTACTTTCCTGAGGGAACGATTCACGTCGCAGTTGTTGACCCCGGAGTTGGAGCCGCGCGGAGAGCAATAATCATCGAGACGAAGCGGGGTCTCTACGTTGGCCCAGACAATGGATTACTCATGCTAGCTGCTGAGAACGATGGAATCAGTCATATCTACGAAATTGCGAATCCAAAATACATGTTGAAAAGAGTCTCGAGAACATTTCATGGGAGAGACATATTCAGCCCTGCAGCTGCCTATTTAGCCGCTGGAGTTGCCCCGCGCATGTTCGGCCCTGAAATACATGATCCGGTTAAACCAAGCTTCTCGTCTCCGGAGATCCGCGACGGGATGATATCGGGCGAGATCATTCACGTGGATGGATTTGGCAATCTAATAACGAATATTTCTGAGAAGATGCTTAAATCAGCAGAGATATCAGAGGGAGATATCCTCTATATACGTCTGGGAGAAAAGCGTCTAAAAGTAAGACTTGCTTCCTCATATGAGGATGTTGAGATTAACGCTCCGCTGGCGATAGTTGGCGGAACGGGCTTTCTGGAAATATCCGTGAACCGCGGGAACGCGTCGGAGATCTTAGGAGCAAGAGCCGGCTTTCCAGTAGAGGTGAAGAAAACCGAAGGCGAATGAAAAAGAATTTATGCCGCCCATCATAATTTTTGAATCCATCGCGGCATTATCGGAGAGAGGATAAAAACTTGCGTAGTCGAGACTCTGAGAACGCCGAGAAAGCCTTGAAGCCCAATCCGATACTATACGGAGTTGCGGCTTCCACATATTTTTCAGACAGTCTACTCATGACCTTTCTCTTCCCCTACGTTGTTGTTCTCGGAGCGACATTTGACCAGATGGGGATGATCAGATCTGCGAGGAACTTTTTCCAGAGCGCTCTTCAGATCGGCTGGGCTGAGGTTTCGGAGAGACTCAGCAGGAAGATGCTCGTGGCGATAGGGTACCTCTCAAGCTGCTGCTTCATAATTGCGTTTCTCTTAATCAAAGATCCCTCTGAGATTCTAATTCTAGTAGTTGCCCAGGCAATTTTCTGGTCGGCGGCCGCTCCAGCATGGAGCTCCCTTCTAGCCGACTATACAACTCTAAGAACTAGGGGAAGAGTTCTCGGCAAGATTGGAGCCGTAAGCTATCTAAGCAGGGTTGTAGCGGCTTTAATCGTTGCCCTAGCAACATACACGGAAGGAGAGATGACTGCCTCTTCATTCTTCGTTCCATTCGCCTTGTCGGCCGCTACGGCCCTTATCGGAGGAGCTTTAGTGATCTTTGTGAAAGAAGCAAGGGTGGAGAGGCCTAAGATTCACAGAGGCTCAGTGATACTCGCGCCACTGCTAGATAAAAGATTCAGAATCTTCCTAGCAGTTAGTGGGCTTCACTGGTTCACCATGGCGTATGCTTGGCCGCTCTTTCCATATGTAACCGTAGACATAGTTCACGCAACCGTTTGGCAGATAGCCGTTATCTCAGCGGTCTCAGGCCTCTTCACAAGTGTTTTACAGCCAAAAGCAGGATCACTTGTGGACAAGTTTGGAAGAAAACCAGTCCTAGCCATAAGCCGAGCTTCATTTTTCCTCTACCCGCTACTTTATACTATGGCTAGGAGCTGGATTCACCTCCTCCTAATCAACATAATACTTTCATTCTCGATGTCCGCTGCGATGGTAAGCTTCTCAGCATATGTGATGGACTCTGCTCCGCCGGGCATGAGAGCAAACTATGCGGCTGCAAGCAACCTAATTATGGGCATATCAACATTCATAGGCTCCATGACAGGAGGAGTAATAACAGGGTATCTCTCGGCCTCCCTGGGCGCTGAGCAAGCGTTATTCTACGGACTAATAACCTCAGCAATCCTTCGCCTATTCTCAAGCATAGGATTCCTACTCATAAAAGAAACGACAAGAGGAGAATAGCCCTCATAAAAGAAGACTCATAGCAATTCTGTAAATCCGGCAATGACTAAAGATAGGTGCGAATCGAAATTTAAATAACCAAGCAAAAAAATATCATAAATAAACCAAATAAAGTAAGATAGCCCCCTTGAAAATAGGGGTCGTCGGCTAGCTTGGTCTAGGCTCCGAGACTTGGGCTCTCGGGACCCCGGTTCAAATCCGGGCGACCCCACCAAATCTTTGAATTGCTTTTTTGAAAGAAGCCTATTTCTTGGTCTGTTTCTGGTCGTCTGAATGTGGGGTTAAAGGCTTCGTTGGGGGTTGTGGGGTGTACCCTGATCCATGCTTCCAGGAGCTGATTGATGCTTCTGTATCCTTGGGCCGCTGCGAGTTTCTCGAGCATATCCCGGACTTCAGAGCGGACTATGATCCGGGTGTATCCTGGCTTCGGCATCTTTAAAACGTCTCCATCATTAGTATTCCAGCTCTTCTCTCATAAATCGACGCTTCTTTCAGGAGTGATACTATCTCACTCTTATCCTCTGGCGAGATACCATCCTTTGCGAGATCTATTATCTTCTCGTATATCTTAGCTGCCTTGATGAGGTATTCGGCTGCCTCCGATATTAGCTTATCATCCGGAAATCTTTCCTTGAGGAATTTCGCATTATCGGTTCTAGAAATATATGCTAGCATTATAGACCAGATCACGTCATCGATTCTCGCATCGCCCTTGCTAATGTAGTTCGCTAATACTTTGAAGGCGTTGGAGCCAAAGTATATTCTGGAACTACCCAACGTAAAATTCCATCCAATCTGCAACTTGCCATTCAC
>JAGGZB010000177.1 GCA_021162225.1 Candidatus Bathyarchaeota archaeon
AACGGTTAATGCTGGCGCCGATCTCGCTGGAAGCGATTCTAATAGGCAAAATATTGGGCGGATCCATCTTTGGTTTGATGATATCATCCGTTATGACCGTAATCTCAGTGGTATTCCTAGGAGTATCAGTTAAGTATCCGTTCTTATTCGCCGTCTCGCTTCTTCTCACAGTATTGACGCTTTCAGCTTTGGGCTCTCTAGTAGCAGTATCAGTTAGGGAAGTCTTCGAAGCTCAAACACTATCTAATTACTTCAGATTTCCGATGATCTTCCTCTGCGGCGTATTCATACCAGTCGAGTCGATGCCCATGCCGCTTCAATGGCTCGCTTATGTTCTTCCATTAACGTATTCAGTGAATGCACTTCGTCAAACCTTCATTGGGTCGCTTCAATATGCCGATTTAGCTTTCAATCTTACCGCTTTAACAATATTTCTCCTGATCTTTATAGCTGCGGCAGCGAGGTTGCTTAGGAAGTACTTAGAATGAAGAGTAAGGTATGGCTACTAGGATCAAACGGATTAATAAAATTGTTAGTCAGGATAAGAGGGTTTTGTGGATTGGGCTTCCATACTGGCATGTCATGGGAAAGCAAGGTGTAACCGCCGAGGAGATGCTTGGATGCGAGATCCTCATTCCTGAGAGGGGAGAAACGTCTAGGCTGGAGGCATATTGTGCGTCTTTATGAAGAGAGTTAGATAAAAATTTAAATGTTTTAAAAATATATACATTTGTCAAAAATTGAAGGCAGGCCGGGCTTTGTCCAGAAGAGGCGTTCCAATAGTTTTGACTGCTGACAGAACTCTGATGAGCGAGTATGGCGGAGGCATATTCATGGGCTTCAGCGCCTGCATTCCGAAAGGATTAATCCCGGACAGGCTATACTTCTCTCTTTTCTGTCCCCCAGTAAAGGCGAACGAGGACGGCTCAGTCGAGGCTGCCCCATGCGGAACGAGGAAGGTTGAAGCAATCCTGCTTGACAATGGCTTCAGAAGAGAAGATGTGATCGTCGCTCATCCCGAACATCTAGATAAAGTTATCGGGCCTAGAACAAAGGCTCTGGGCATCACCGAGAATGACCCTCTGGGAATAGGACCTGCAACATCAACATTCACGGGCATATTCGGAGGAGAAGCATACATGGCGATAAAGTTCAGAGAGCTGCTGAACGACCCGGCTGTGAAAAGGTTTAAACCCAAGATTATTGTAGGCGGCCCTGGCTCTTGGCAGCTTGAAGATGAAGAGGTTCGTAGAAGGCTGGGTGTAGACTGCGTTGTAATAGGTGAAGGTGAGCGGGTTGTTCCCTCCATTTTTGAAAAGGCTGTGAATGGTGAGGAATTGCCGGGTGTAGTTTATGGTGAGGTGGCATCCATTGATGAGATACCCGTGATTAGGGGAGCCACGATAGATGGAATAGTAGAGATCGCTAGGGGATGCGGTCGAGGATGCGCTTTCTGCGTCCCAACAATGCAGAAGTACCGTTGCTTACCTATAAGTCACATTCTGAAGGAAGTTGAAGTAAACGTTAAGGCTGGTAGGCAGCCGATACTTCACGCCGAGGATGTACTGAGATACGGCGCGAAGAGCATAGAGGTTAACAGAGAGGCAGTCATCAAACTTTTCAGGTCAGTGAAGGCTCATCCGGGAGTTAAAAGGATAGGTATGAGTCACTTCGCTCTCGCCTCCATTGCAAGCGCGCCAGAAGTTGTTGAGGAGATATCAAATATCCTCGGAGCGGATGAGAAGCACTGGCTCAGCGGACAGACCGGTATAGAGACTGGAAGCCCAGAGCTCATGAAACGTCACATGAGGGGTAAATGTAAGCCCTTCACACCTGATGACTGGCCTCAAGTTGTCTTAGAGGCTTTCGACATACTAGCACAGAACAGGTGGGTTCCATGTGCAACTCTGATAATGGGGCTTCCGGGGGAGACTGAGAGGGATATTGAGCATACTATCTCTTTGGTTGAGAAGTTGAGGCCCTTCAAAAGCCTCATCGTCCCCCTATTCCTAGTAGCGATGGGAGGCTTGAAGGGAAAAACGCGATCCTTCACTGTAGAAGACATGACCGTTAAGCACACCATGCTGCTTCTTGAATGTTGGGAACATAATCTCAAGTGGGCTCCAACACTCATAAGGGAATGGACGAATTTTTCAATTAAAAATCCGGTTCTGCGCCGCGGAATGCACATTATACTCTCGTATGGCATAAGACAAGCTGAAATGCTGATCCGGATATGCAGAGATGAATATGACTATAACCTTAAGGAGATGATAGAGGATGCTAGGAAAGGCGAGATAAGAACAACACCATTATTACCTGTAAGGTTCATTTACAATCTATTGAGAATACGGGAGATTCTATGATCAACACTGCTATAGTCCTTAAATTTATTATCCTACGCTTCATATACTACTTCCATAACATTAGGGTTTCTGATTGGAGGGCATATATCGGTATTGCTCTTCTAGGCTTTGTAAGAAACGTTGAGGCAACATCTTTAAACGTATTAATCTATAGAGCATTGCGATTTACGGCTACAATAATCTTCTATTTAGCTTTTACATTCTCCATCAATAATTGCTTCGATACTAAATGCGACATTCATAAAGAGGCGAAGATCAAGAAGAATCCTGTAGCAGCTGGGCGCATAACATTTAGAGAAGGTTTGGTTTTATCGCTCTGTATGGCATTTACGGGTTTAGTTCTATCTTATCTGTGGTTCAGCAAGAATTGCTTCTTAATCTATCTTATGATGCTCTTGCTGGGTGGAGCTTACTCCGTTCCGCCATTAAGGTTAAAGTCTGTTCCCTTAATGGATCTCTTATCCCACAGCCTATTCTTCGGGGCGCTATTATACCTCTACGGCTTCTTATCGAATGGAGGCATAAACCTTCAAGAAGTATCCTTAGTAGCGTCAGTTTCTCTCTACTCTATCATACTTGAGCTGCGGAATCACCTGGATGACTATGAGGCTGACCTCAACTCTGAAACGAAAACCACGGTCTGCTATATAGGCTACGGCGGATCGAGAAGGCTGCTGAGAAGCCTCATAATCATCCATTACATACTCTTAACAGCAATATCCTATCCATCTGGCAATATATCTTCATCCTTGATCCTAATCTCGGCGATTCTCGCCGCATCGAAACTTCTCAGTTTGAGATTCAAGCATCTTTTAAGGCTGACGGATATTTATACTTGTATAATGTATCTTCTGATTTCCTCGCCTATGATAAGCCTGCTCTTAAATCCGGGGTGAAAAGTGTTGAGGGTGGCGCTGTGCACGGATTATTTTTATCCCAGCATTGGAGGAGTCCAATCTCACGTTGCAGGTTTAGCCTCTGAGCTTGAGAGACGAGGTCATGAAGTCGCCATTTTAGCTAGGCAGCTGAAGGCTGATCTCCCAGAAGGCTCTCTACGCATATCACATGGTAGGATCATCTACATAGAGCCTATTTTTCCCCTGCCGATCATAATTGTTCCGCCGAAACCAGCGGATGTCAGAGAAGTCATTAGGAGAGAAGGGTTTGAAATAGTTCACGCTCATCACGCCTTTACA
>JAGGZB010000036.1 GCA_021162225.1 Candidatus Bathyarchaeota archaeon
AAAATTGAAAGTTAAGACGCCGATAAAGAGAGTCACAATAAAAGGCGGCATAGTCGAGGTTGAATTCGAAGGCGAGCCTAACGAGCAGGAGCTGAAGATTATCGCTGCAAAATTGCGTAAGAAGAAATTTTTGCGTGTGCGTGACGAAATTGCCGAAGAAATCAAGCAAGAAGATCAAGACAAAGGAACACTTCAAAATTAGGAAGGTCAGCAAGAAATGGGATAAGCGGCGAGGATGCTTCATAATCAGCATCGCCTATGAAACCAGCGTTAAACTCTCACCGCGGACGATCAAGGTTGCGGACGCATTCGGCTTAGGCGTAGACAAGAAGCATAAATTCACAATCTACGATAATGCCGAGTTGAAGATTACTCCACGCGACATCGTCTATATAACGGGGGATAGCGGAAGCGGAAAAAGCATCCTGCTCAAAGCATTAGAAAACGATATTAAACGTGACATGAAATTAACAGCAATCAACATTAAAGATATAAAGCCTGTTCTCGGAGAGCCTATCATAGACACGCTCGGCGAAACGTTTGAGGAAGCCCTAACGCTTCTAAGCCGCGTAGGCCTAAACGACGCATTCCTCTTTCTACGCAGCTATGAGCAGCTAAGCGATGGACAGAAATACCGCTACAGACTTGCGAAGCTCATGGAAAGCAAGGCACAATTCTGGATAATGGATGAGTTCTGCACAGCCCTAGACAGAGACACGGCGAAGATAGTCGCATATAACGTTCAGAAACAGGCGAGACGATTAGGGAAGGCTGTTTTAGCCGCCACTACGCATACGGATCTATTCGAGGATCTAGCGCCCAGCGTTCACATTCATAAGGGCTGGGGAAAACGAATAAGCATCAAGTATTATCCAAATAAGCTAAATAAAGTCTGCAGCGTAGCTAGGAACCTTCACATTGAAGAAGGAACACTTGAGGATTACAAGCAACTTGCGGAGTTTCATTATCGAAGTCAGAGACATCCTCCACCCATAAAAATCTACGCGTTGAGACGGAATGACGGAGAAACCGTAGGCGTTATTCTCTACAGTTATCCGCCGCTGAGCATATTCGGAAGAAAGAAAGCCGTTGGAAGAACCGTCAATGTAGAGGAGCTGAACAGGGACTGGGCTCTGATAAGCCGAGTGATAATCCATCCGAAGTACAGAAGCATAGGTCTAGGAGTCCGTTTGGTCAAGGAGACCCTGCCACGGGTGGGTAGAAAATACGTGGAAACAATGGCTGTAATGGCACTGTACAATCCATTCTTCGAAAAGGCAGGAATGAAGAGAATAGCTGAGAGAAAACCGAACAGAATGATCATTGAGGCAGTTGAGGCCTTGGAGAAGCTCGGATTTAAGAGGCATCTACTAGCAAGTGAAGAATACAACCTTAAGAAGCTGCGAAGTCTAAGAGACGAGGAGATACATGAAGTAATAGACGCTTTAAAGAAGACCGGACAGTACAAGAGACTTATGGCGACGGGAAAGGCCTATCCGAGAAGAGAGGAGTTCGAAGAATGGATTGCACGTCAAGATCTACGCAGATTAGCGAAGGTCTTAACGCGGCTCGCAGTCCTAGCGGAAACAAAAGTCTATCTTTTCTGGGAAAGACGAAGCCATGTTTAAGTTCAAGTTATTAATATAATTTTACTTAAGGAATAATTATGTATGAGGAAGCTATAGCGGCTATTCCCTTACTCGCCAAGGCTGTGATCTCCCTATTTATAGTGGTTGATCCATTGGGCAACATACCTATCTTCATCAGTCTAACTAGCAGGATGAGCGATACGGAGCGGAAGAGAACTTTTCAGAGGGCAACAATAACCGGAGCTATTCTACTATTCTTTTTCGCTCTTCTTGGACAGCAAATATTCATTCTCTTCGGAATCTCTATGAGAAGCTTCATGATTGCTGGGGGGATACTCCTTCTCTTAATAGCGGTGAAAATGCTCGTAACTGGAGAGTGGGAGGAAAGCGGAGAATCGCCGGAGAGCGTAGGCATAGTTCCAATGGCGATTCCGCTTCTGGTGGGTCCCGGGGCAATAACCACAACGATACTGAATATTCGAATCTTTAACTTGACAATAACCGTTCTCTCAATTCTCATAGTCTTCTTTACGGTGTGGGTGATATTAAGGTTCATCGATCCAATCTACAGACTGCTTGGAAGAGCTGGTTCCATGGTGATATCCAGAGTGATGGCCTTGATAATAGCAGCCATAGCCGTCGAGTATATTCTTAACGGAATACAGGGAATCTGGTGAAAAGAATAAAAAACAAAAAAGGAATCCTTACTGTTTGTCTTTAGACTCAGCAGCCTTCTCCTTCTCAGCCTTCTCCTTCATCTTCAAGTGCTTCTTGACAACTCTGCCTAGGGCTCTGTTCGCATCTTTTAGGAAACTCTTCTCCTTCTCAAGGTCGAGAAAGTCTTCTCTCCGATCCTCATAGCCCTTTGGAAGCTCCACGCTCACATTTATCTTTGGAGTTCCCATTACTTTCTCGAAAGTTTCTCTCTCCTCCTTATATCTCTCCATAGATCTCTTTTCACGCTTTAAAATTCTCTCCCTTAAGCCCATCATTATTCACTTCCTTACATGCCAAATCTGAGAATTAGATATATAGTTGCAAAGGCGAGCTGAACGATCGTCGTTAAAACACCAGCCTTTGAGAATTCTGCGAAGCTTAAATTAACATTCTCCTCCTTCAGCGCGCCTATGGCAAGTATGCAGACGGCGCCGCTGACGGGAGTAGCGGCTCCTCCGAGGTTTGTTCCCAAGACCAAGGCTGACCAGAGATAGTTCATGTTTGAATCCATTCCATGCATCATTCCGATTATGGGCGCGTAAGTTAGCGCAACCGCTATGTTGCTTACGAAGACGCTTAAGAAAGCACTCGACCAGAGAGTTAGTAAAGCTGCGACAAACTGGTTTTCATGCGACACGTTTAACACAGCCTCAGAGACAGCCTTTAAAACTCCAGCCTTCTCTAATCCCCCAATAATAATAAAGAAACTTCCTATAAAAAATATCGTTTCCCAGTCTATCTGTCGAAAGACTAATCCGGCGTCGACGCCGACGACGACTAACGCTATAACTGCACATGCAAGAGCCACGATCTCAGGCCCAACATTCCATCGCTCATAAAGCAAGAAGAGCGTAAGGAAGAGAGCTATTACAAAGCCAGCCTTATAGACTGTTTTTCTATCCTCAATCTCTCCCCATGGATCATATTCCGGAGGAGGCTTCTTCTCGCCGAGCCTCGGCTTATAAAGAAGATATAGAGTTATCGAGGTTAACACCCAGAGAATTATCTCGCATACCGCTAAGAAATTGAGGAAGTCTAGAAAGCTCAGCCCGGAGGCCATGCCTATAATCATATTGCTTGTCGATCCTATCAGCGTGCTAGTCCCGCCTAGGTTTATCATTATAGCCGCCGAGACAAAATATGGCACCGGATCATAATCCATTATTTTAGCGATTGTACCCGCTGCGGCAGCTATCAGCAATATAGCCGTTACATCGCTCAGAAATAAAGAGACAGCTGCCGAAACGAAGCATAGGGAGAAGAAAAGCACTTTCGGATCACCCTTCGAGTATCTTATAGCGTATAGTGCCAGAACCCGGAAGAGGCCGCTTCTCTCTATGACCTCAAATGTCACCATTACTCCGACGAGTAGAAGGATCACCCTGAAGTCTATGAAGCCTATGGCCTCTTCAGGTGTAAGTGCCCCATATATGAGACCGAAGAGCACTGTGAGAAAAGCTCCAATTAAAGCGGCTACTGAAAGCGAAGTCGTCTCCGTCGATGCTAGCAGCAACGTCAAGAGGTATATTCCAACGAAGACTATGCTTGTAATGTCTAACATTTCGCATCACCGCTTTTCTGGATAATTGAGCAAACGATATTTTAGCGTCGGAATGAGCGTCGAAACTAAGACAGCATAACTTTTAGTAGAGAATAAATTTGACGTAATATAAATTTTTAAGTAAAAAAGTGAAAGTTCGGGTTTTGTTTGCTACTCTATCTTTATAGGCTCTCCCTTCGGCTTTTCCTCCTTCTTCGGCAAGGAGACTTCTAAAACGCCATTTTTATAAGAGGATTTTGCCTTTTTAGGATCAACCTTAACTGGCAACTCCACTTCCTTATAGTATTTTCTTTGAGGAGTGTCAACTGATATGGTCAGAGATGTCTCGGTTCCGTGAAGCTTTATGTCCTTCTTTTCGACTCCAGGAAGCTCAGCGATTACTTTAACTTCGCCGTTTGTTTCCATAACGTCGACTAGTGGCTCCCTCTCCTCCCGAATATCTATGCGAGGTCTACCCGGCCCAGCCGTCGGCTTGATATTCCCGAACTCTCTGATTCGTGGCTTTCCATCTGGACCGATTGTTATGCTGTATCCGTAGACGAATGGACCCCATTCACGCACAGTTGTTCCATCTGAGAGCTTTCTCTCACGAATGAGATCACTCGGAGTCTTTCTGGAGATCTCCTCGAACTCCCTCCGAATCTCCTCATCGATCTCCCTGAACATCTCCTCGAACTCCTCGAAGAAGCTTCGGAAAGAGAATGGCCACCTTCTCCGCCTATACCATCTGGACCACCAATCTTCTGACAAGATAATCCCCTATTCAAATAAGGATTCAGAGAACTATAAATCTTTCCGGAGACTTCTATTCGACTGTGAAGTTTTCTCTGAGGTATTCTAGGGCCATTCTGATACTCTCGAAGGAGTCTACGCTGGGCCTATCATTCTCAACGATATACCAGTCGGCTCCAGCTTCATCTCCAGCCTCAACTATAGCTTTAAAGTCTATTATGCCCTGCCCAAGCTCCGCGAACTCTTTCGTTCCGAAATTCTTCATATCCTTTATATGTATCAGAGGACATCTCCCCCTTAGACTCTTGATGACACGAACTGGATCGTAGCCTGCATACATGATCCAGTAGACGTCAGGTTGGAAGAATACTAGTGATGGATCAGTATTCTCCACGAGCAGATCATATACTGTCTTATCTCCGATCTTCCTTTCAAATTCAGCGGCATGATTATGCATTCCAAAGAGCATTCCAGCCTCTTTGATTCTCTTCCCGATCTCATTCATGACCTCAGCGATTCTCAGGGAGCTATCTAGGCTACTTATTTCCTTCACGGATGGTTCGGACACTATGTATTTGAGACCGAGCTTCACCGCTTCCTCGATAACGTCATCCGGCTTATCGATTAAGTTCCTGAAGTTCACATGTACCGATACCGGTGTGATTTTTAAATCGTTTAGAAGATGCTTAAGCTTATCAGCTGAGACCGCTCCGAAGAGCTGCTCAGTGAACTCCACACCCTTATATCCTATCTGTGAGACCATCTTCAAGGCGTTTACGTAATCCTCAGAGACCTTATCCCTAATCGTATAGAGCTGAACTGCAACCTTCAATTTCACCACCTTCATAAAATCATCAGCCATAATGCTGATAAGATTTTGCGTCACATCTTCATAAAAATCAGTAACTTAGGATAAATGAATATAAGAATCATCGGAAGAGTGGGGAAAGCATAATGTAGCATTCATTAATTAGAGAGTTAGAAGGCTAATTCATATGAGGCTTGTTCTGCAATTTTATGGTTATCTTTTTACTCCACCTTTATCTCGTAGCCTCTCTTTCTCGGAAGAATTATCTCAAGTATTCCCTTCCTGAACCTGGCCTTCGCCCTGCTTGTATCCACGGGGACTGGAAGCGGAACCCTGCAACTGAAACATGAGAATTCTCCTCTCCTATGGGTAACTCCGAAATCTTCAAAGTTTATTTTAACTCTCATCTTGGCAGTTATCTCGATTAGGTCATCTGCTACTCCGCTTACCCTTATACTCCGCGGATCAACCTTCGGGAGGTCAGCGGTCACAATAACCCTGTCCGGCGCTACTGAAACGTCGCAGAGCGGTTCAAGCGAGTGGGTTCTCACATCCCAGCTCGGCCTCTCAATAAGCTGATCCATCATCTCCTCAGCGAGTTCCTCAAGCTCCTCCATATGTTCACGCATTATATCAAAGATTGATTTTCTCCTTCTCATCTCCACACCCCTACCTTATGTAGTATCCGGGAATATCGTATTCGTGGGACTTCTTCATTCTGGCGAGCTCCGCCTGCGTTCTCCTCATCATGTCCCTCATTGCCAAGCGGACTTCCTCACCCTTCTCTATAAGCTCAGAGACATCTATCTTCATATCAATCATTCGGTTTAGAGCTTGAATAACTATAGATGAAGCTTCAGGATCCGGATAATTGTAGAAGCATTCCGCAAGAAGCGTTACCGCAGGAATTCCCCGCTCAGCGCAGAGACTTAGAATTAACGCTTGAGGCCCCACTAGGAAGCCGCGTCCTATAGCCTTAATCTCTTTCTCGTCAAGTATCTTGAGAAGCTCCTCGTTAGATGCAGCTCCGAATATTCTCGGCTTCTCTATCTCGTGGCGATTTGGGATTGGCAACCCTCCGAGCGTGTAGACTATCTCAACCTTCTTCTCTCCCACCCAGTTGATTATTCCCTCTATAATATCGTGTATAGATGCTGACGGTATTGCGATCTCTGAGTTGAGTACGAGAATCTCCTTGTTTCCGAAGACTCTTATAGGGGATCTTGGAAGCCCTTTCTCGAGCATGATTACTGGCGGGAGCAGATTCGATCTGAAATAGGCTACTTCTTCAAGTTTCAGTTTAGAGATTATGTGGGACGCCGCGATTACTCCGACAAGCCCCACGTCTGGAAGTCCAAGGATAATCTTTAAGCCGCTTGGGATCTCAGCTTTCTCGATAACCTTAACTTTTTCACTCAAGCATTTATCCTCCAAGAGATATTTTATCGCTTCCCATTTAAATTGATTATAGATTGCTGACTATTCAACTAATAAGGCCGTTATTCTCATGCTTTCCACATCAACGAGTCCCATATCTGTTATCTTAAGCTTAGGTATTACTGGAAGCGCCATGAATGATAGAGTCATGAATGGACTTTTTAAGCTGCATCCCATCTCCATCGCTGATTCATTTAGAGCCTTCATTCTCTCAGCGACGAACTTTATCCCCTTATTTGACATGATTCCTCCTATTGGAAGCGGAAGCTCACACTTAACTGCTCCATTCTCCACCGCGACAAGTCCACCGTTAATCTCCCGTATTCTATTGACTGCTCTGGATATCTCATCATCGTTTACGCCTACAACAACTATGTTATGCGAGTCATGGGCTACTGTGGACGCTAGAGCTCCTCTTCTTAAACCGAAGCCATGAATGAATCCCTTCCCGATTCTTCCCGTTCCATGATGTCTCTCTACAACGCATATCTTCAGCACATCCTGCTCCAAGCTTGGAAGAACCTCCCCATTCTTAACGGGGAGCTCGCACAGCATCTTCTCAGTCACTATCTGATCTGGCAACGCCTTGATGACTAATACTTTGACGCTCTCTTCATCTCCGTCATAAGAGATTTTGAAGGCTTCTGGGGACAATTCATTCACGCGTACCGTTTTCTCCACCGCCGCCTCGGCTGGAAGGCTCTCAAGTCGACCTAGATACTCTCCATTCCTCGCAGCTACATCTCCATTTATGATAACCATGTCTGCTCGGAAGCTTTTGAGATCCTCAACTATTACGATGTCGGCTGATTTTCCTGGGGCTACCGCTCCTAGGCGGCGGAGCCCGAAGTATTCGGATGGCTTAATCGTGACCATTCTCACAGCGTCCACGGGGTCTATTCCCTCCTCCACGGCTCTTCTAAGAACATGATCCATATGACCTTCGGTTAGTAGGTCGTCAGCGTGCCTATCATCAGTTACCAGCATGACTCTCTCCGGACAGCCCTTAGAGACTATGCATGCCAAGTCTGCGAGGTTTTTGGCGCTTGATCCTTCCCTAATCATGATCCACATTCCAAGAGAGAGCTTTTCAAGCGCTTCATCGGCAGTTACTGATTCATGATCGGACATTATGCCGGCGGCTATGTATGTGCATAGATCTTCTCCACGGAGGCCTGGAGCATGTCCGTCGATGATCATTCCCTCACATGCCTTGATCTTAGCGATAACTTCTTCGTCGCCTTTGATGACTCCGGGAAAATTCATAACCTCGCCGAGCCCCAGAATCCACTTGTTTTTCTTCAGCTCTTCAATCTCATTCACTCCGATCTTAGCTCCGGAGGTCTCGAGGTTCGTCGCTGGAACACATGATGGAATCATGAAATACACCTTCAGCGGCGTCCTCAAGGAGTCTTCAATCATAAATTTTATTCCATCAACTCCGCAGACATTCGCTATTTCATGTGGATCCGCCACTACACAGCATGTTCCATGCGGAATAACAGCCGCAGCGAACTGGCTTGGCGTAACAAGTGAGCTTTCAATATGCACGTGACCATCGATATATGCTGGGAGAATGAATTTTGAGTCCACATCCATCTCTTCTCTGGCTTTAACGCGTCTTTTTCCAACATATCTTACGATTCCATCCTTGACGCCGATGTATGATTCGGATATATCTCCAGAGTATACGTTCACGAGATTTCCGTGAATGAGAAGATCCATCTCAACATGGCCGTTCATATGAACCTCCAAAGAGAAATGCTTGATTCATCAAGATAAGGTTATAGGTGAGTGTCTGAGCCTCGGATACACCGAGGCTTAAGTAAAGAGTTAAAACCTAATATTTCCTTAGAGAAGTAATCTTTGAGGATAAGAGTCTTGAGCTCAGACGTCGAGTTTGAAGTTCCGTCATGGGACGACGTATACGAGATGCTTCTCAGCATCGCCGATAGGATAAGGCGTGACGGCTTCCATCCGGATCTAATAGTGGGGATTTGCAGAGGAGGATGGCCCCCAGCGAGAATAATGTCAGACCTCCTAGATAATCCTAAGTTGGCGAATGTCTCAGTGGAATTCTATGTTGATGTAGCGAAGACTAAGAAGCAACCTGTATTGACGCAGCCGGTCACTATGCCGGTTAATGGGAAGAGAGTGCTCATACTCGACGATGTCGCCGATACTGGAAGAACTCTTAAGCTCGTTAGGGATCATCTTTTAAGTAAGGGGGCGCGGGAGGTTAGGATAGCCACGGTGTACTATAAGCCCTGGAGCATAATCGTGCCAGACTATTATGAAAAGGAGACGAAAAAGTGGATTATTTTTCCATGGGAGAGAAAAGAGACCGTTAGAAACCTCATGAAAAAGTATAGCGAGGAAGAGGTTCGGAGAAAGCTCATCCATAGCGGAATGAATCCAAACCTCGTTGAAAGATTCATCAATGAGATTCGAAGCGAAAAACGCGATGTATCTACGCAAGGAGAGGATAATTAAGACTCAGAGAAAAAGTAAGAGAATACATAGACCTAAATGAGATTTATGGGATTATGTACTGAAGCTCTCGGCTTATTATTCCTCTGGAACCGACGTCTATGGAGCCTAAATTTATGATTCAGTATTAGCCGTTACTTGGCTGAGCGGTGATTAATAAAGTAATGCAGCATATTTTTGTCACAATTTGTGACCAAAACACATAAACATCCTGTCATTTTTTTGGAAATTTCAAAATGATTCACTACAGAGGCTTCATCTGGTGCTCCCAACGGTAATAAGTATTCATTTCGGAGGGGCACATGATGGAGCCGGCATTGCTCGCATTATGGATAGTCCTTATAGGCACAGTTACAGGATTCTTAGCGACATGGCTTGGAGTAGGCGGCTGCTTTTTAAGAATACCATTAATGATGATGCTTTTAGGCTTGTCGATTAAGGAGGTATATGCAGTAAATATGGCTGTTATCGCCCTTGCCACGATACCCGGAGTGATAGCGCATTACAGAATGAAACACGTCTATAAGAAGGGGCGCTATTTCGGAACGGTGGATGCATATCTCCAAGTTGCGTTACGAGCTTTCCTCGAATACTGATTCGTGTCAATTTTTCAGCGGTGCAATTAGGAACCTTCCATCAGGGTGCTCCTCTTCTTCTCCGATTTCTTTAGGGACTCTAAGAAGATTCATGCCTATAACTAATCCTGTAAAGACCAGAATTAAGAGAAACAAGACGTAAATGATGGCTCTTCTATACGTTGTTGACGCATTTGAAGTTTCTTGAGGATGATTTTGGTGCTCCGGCCGGGATTTGAACCCGGGTCTGCGGCTTTCTCCCTTTTTGCCGAGAGGCCGCCATACTTGACCGGACTATACTACCGGAGCGTTACAGAGGCTATACTTTACAGTCTAACGTAACTAATGAAAAAATTTGGAGGGGCTTTACATTTATTTTTATCGTCCCAGTATCTTCTCCGCTGCCTTTCTTATATCCTCAGCCTTTACTGTTTTTCTGCCTGCATGCATTGACCATTCGATTGCTTCCTTGCCAATCTTCAGCCCTATATCTTCTAGAACCTTACCCATCTCTATGGCAGCGGACTCGCTTACTCTTTCGGCTCCAGCCTTCTTAATCAGCCGATGCATAGCTGCTATTGCTAATTCGCCCATAACTATCACGCTTCTATAGCTCTATCTCTAAACAAGTCTTATTTAACGTTTTTTCTAGTAAATAAGAGAGGTTTTCGGAATTATTTATAAATGTTCGCCTTAATCCTTATATACTCTATGTCATAATTGATTCAAAAAGCATGTGGGGATCGGGTGCTGATCATCAATAAACACTGATCAAGGATGATGGGATCTTGGGTAACGTACGGCCGGAAAGAGTTAAAAGAATCGCCCGCGAACTCCTGAGAAGATACCCGGATCGGTTTACGGCTGATTATGAAGAGAATAAGAGGGTACTTGTATCGCTGGTTAACATATCTTCTAAGAAGCTTAGAAACACAATCGCCGGATACATAACTGGGCTTGTCGCAGCCTCTTCGCCGGCTGGGGCTGGAGGAGAAGAGAAGAAGAGTCAGTAGTATTCTTCGAGGCTTCCAAGCCTTCCCTTGGCGAGAACCTCAGCGCATCTTTTCGGGTCTAAACGTTTAAACTCGAGTCCCAGCGTAATCAGAGTTTTATGAGCCTGTCTCGCTATTTTAGGAGCTACAAGTATCCCCCTAACCTCTCGGCCGTGTTCGCCTCTAAGTGAGTCCACGTATCTTGAGAGTTGAAGAACCGCCTCCTTTCCGGCTGTTCTTCTCTTAATCTCTATAACGACGAGTCTTCCATCTCTGTCTACTCCGTAGACATCTACGAATCCAGGCTCAACTTTCTTCTCATACGCTATGATCCGCAAGCCATCCTCTATTAGGGAAGGCTGATTCATGATCGCCTTCTGCATCTCCTCCTCGCTTGCGTGGAGGGAGAATTCCCCTTTGTCCGCAAGACTCATCGCCGCTAGAAAGTATATTTTGTCAAAGAAGACTTGCAGTATTTCTCTTGGCTTTCTCCTGACGGCCTTAATGAAGAGTACGTCTCCTTCAAGTCCGGAGTGGAATATGCATCCGGGCGGCTGCCAGTTAACGGGTTCATATCCTTTGGGTCTATGCACTAGTACGGAGCCATCCTCCTTTATGATTAGAATTCTCTCACCTGGGTTCAGAATGGATCTCGCTCTTCCCTGATAGTTGACCCAGCAGTTGCCCACCATCACCAGTATTCTCCGTCGGGACAGTGCCGACTTAACGGCTTCAGCGGCTTCCTCTCTCGTTGGGGCTTCCAGAACGGTTATCATCTCTTTGTCAGGCAAGAGTCTTCGCCGAATAATCTTTTAGCATGCCAGCATAATTAGTCTTTTGGGATGGGGAAGGTGTCAGGGAATTCTTGGAGCATAAAGAAGAGCGTTATTGAACATTACGATAGATTAGCGGATATTTACGATTCTCTCTATGGGGAGGAACAGAGGGCGAAGATTAAGATCATCTTCAAGGTTATGAATGCTGAAGCTGGAGGGTTAGTGCTGGATATAGGTTGCGGCACAGGCCTCTTAATAGAGTATTCAGTTGCGGATTCCAAATGCTTCGTCGGCGTCGACTTATCCATTAAGTCTCTAAGAAGGGCTAGGGAGCGCTCACGCCGCCTTAAAGCTGAACGATATGTCTCGCTGATACGGGCGGACGCTGAGAACCTTCCTTTCAGAAGCGAAGTCTTCGACAAGATTTTCGCATTGACGCTTCTCCAGAACACTCCATCCCCACGTAGGGCTTTAGGGGAGATTGTTAGGGTTGCAAAGGACAAGTCTCAAGTCGTCGTCACCGGCTTGAAAAAGTACTTTACGATTGATGAGTTCCATGGATTAATCAGCAGCTTTGGAGAATGTGAGTTCTTCCCTGAGAACCGCGACTTCATCGCTGTCTTGAGGGTTGATAAGCAAAGAATAAATATTGGCTCAGAGAAGAATAAGATGGGTGAGTGATATGCCTACTCATGGAAGTCTCTCAAAGGCGGGTAAGGTTCGTTCGCAGACCCCTAAGATTGAGCCTATTCCGAAGACTAGGAAGCCTCCTAGAGTTAGGGTTAGGAGGAGCTACGTGAAGAGAATAATCCTTCATCGCAGACCTGGACAGAACTGGATATAGGCCTTTTTCTTTTCCTTTGAAGATGCAGAAATAAGAATGGAATTTTAGGGATCTCAGTTCATCCGCCTTTTCTAGACTTGTTACCACCACACCTTCTTTAGCGGAGCCTTTATTATTAGGGGCTTAAGAAATGCAATGCATTTCTCGCATCCGTCCTCTCTACTCATAACCGGGTCTTCATGCTCATAGCTTAGCACGTAATCATATCCAACCTCAACTAGCGCTGTTATGACGCGTTTCCACTCAACATCTCCCCAGCCGACAACTCTGAACCGGAAGCCTCTATCCGGCCTAGTCCAAGAGCCGGTTGGTATGATTCCTGAGAAGGAAACATTTTCCTTCACTATCTCGGCGTCCTTAGCGTGTGCATGGTATATTCTGTCTCCGAATTTCTTGATGAAGACTACGGGGTCTATTCCCTGCCATACGAGATGGCTTGGATCGAAGTTGAAACCGAACTCTTTTCTCTCATTTATTGCCTTTAATGCTTTCTCCGCCGTCTCAATATTATAGGCTTGCTCCTGCGGGTGGACTTCATGAGCAAATTTTATGCCCTGCGCCTCAAATGTGTCTAGGATCTCGTTCCATCTTTCAGCGAAGATCTCAAATCCTTTCTCGAAGATCTCTTCGTTCTTCGGCGGGAATATGTACCATGCTCCCCAGTTTGGAGCTCCAATGAATCCGTTTACTACCAGGACGTCTAGAGCCGCGGCTGCCATCGCCGTCTTCTTCATGCGTTCCATGCCGTATTTCACCTTCTCTTCTGGTGTTCCCTTAAACCATTCATCCGTGGATTCGTCATGTGGACCTAGCACTAACTGGCCTTCCAAGTGATTGCTTAGGGCGGAGATCATCAATCCATATTTTTCAACGGTCTTCTTAAACTCTGTTGCTCCGCCTGAGAGAATTCTATCTATGTCTATGTGGTTGCTTCCCTTCCATGCGGCTATCTCGACGGCTTCGTAGCCGAGCTTTGAAACGTATTCTAAGACTTTTTCAAGTTTTAATTCGTTATACAGAATCGTGAATATCCCTATCTTCAATCTCGCTCCCTCTTCATGATAGAGAATCAAATCTATGATCTTTTAAGATTTGTTGCAGGCGTCTTTATGGACAGATAATTAAAATTATATTCTCTTTAGATTTCTACTTCGAAGAATAACAAAATGCCTAAATGCTCTAAAAGCACCATTGAAATTAGGCATAAAAAGAAGGCGTCTAAGCAGTCTTAGAGCCACTTATTAAACCATTCGACAACGCTCTTGTAGTCCCAGCTTCCGTGAGGCCCTTCAACTTCGATGTGAGCTGTCCTATCTGGTATGCCTAAAACGTTATAGAGTCTCTGAATATGCTTAAACGCTTCTCTGGCGGCTTCCAATGGGAAGATCTCGTCTTGAGTGCTACTCATGTATAGGGCTGGTCTGGGAGCTATGAGGCAAGCGACATCCCACATCTCTCCATACTTTAATATTCCTATTGGTATCTGCTGCCCGCAGATTCCGGAGAGTTCTAGAGCGAAGGCCTTGAAACTACTCAGGTAATTTGCGACTACCGTCACTTTTATTCTCTCATCTAGAGCTGGAAGGAAGAGTGAGATAGTTCCGCCGTAGCTTGAGCCTAGACAACCTATTCTCTTCGGGTCTACTTCGTTGCGGGTTGTCAGATAATCGATTGCCCTCATCATATCCCAAATGTTCATTCCAAGAGGATTTAATCCGAAAAGTAGAGATTTATCTAGGATGAGATCGCATTTATCGCGATTCTTGAATTTTAGGCCTATTTCTCTCTCCCCAAATCCTCTGAAGTCCGGCACCAGTATTATGAATCCTTCACGGGCCAACCTTCTACAGTCAAATGAAGCGTCGTTTCGTCTTCCATGAGTCACTCCCGCGTAGCCATCCTTACCATATAATGTGTGACCTTGATGGTAAATGAGAGTTCTTCCTTCGGAATCCACATTTGTGGGAATAAATAGGTATGCTGGAACGGCCATCTCCGGCTCGCTGTTGAAGATGATCTTCTCTCTTATCAATCCGTCCTCGAGCTCCACCTGTTCTAGGATTATAGGATCCAGTGGACATCTTTCTTCAGGCATGTCTAGAAGCATCTCTCTAAGTTTCTCTTTGAAGGCCGCTCGCCAGTGCTTCCATTCTTCTATAGTCTCCGCGGTGCACGGGAGCTTAAACTTCATTTTTTGATATTTTATTAGGAAGTACTCCCCCGTAGACAGATTTCTCCTAACCAAAACCCCCACCACAAACAAGAATAAGTTTCTGAAATCTCTTTTGATCATTATTTTTATGCTTTTTGATGAATTATGCAAATGATGAGGCTACTATTGGAGGCTACTGAACCGAGGATTTTTCGTCACTTCTTCGCTATTTGACTATTTACTCCTCCTCTCTTTCGATGGAGTATCTGCGTGTTTTTGGATCGCTGGAGATCATCTCATTCTCGAAGAGTTTACGTAGCGATCTGAATACCGTCTTCGGCTTCATCTCTAGCTTTTCAGCGATCTCATACAGCGTAAGCGGCCCATCTCTATTTAGGAGATCAAGTATCCTTTTATCAGTCTTATTCAGCTTGACCATTTCATTCTTCCTTCATTTTACAAACTCATATATCAGACTTTTCGTTTATCATAATTGAGAATTAGGGAGATGGGAATTAATCCTGTAAGTTTCATACGTCTGTAGTGAGGGGAATTGGGAAGGTGCAGTATCTGTGGACGCGAGTCTGCTACGATATCGAGTAACCTCGGAGTCTGCGTTGAATGCTTGAGAAGGCATCCCGAGGAGGCTCTTAGAATAGCGAGGGAGGAGCATGCTAGGAGCCGCGGATTATTCGGCCTTCCTCCTGAGCCTCCTCGGGATCCCAATGGAATATTATGTGGGCTATGCGCGAATAATTGCAGGAT